>JALYRN010001185.1 GCA_030855295.1 Myxococcota bacterium
GAGCGGTCCGGGCCACAGCACGTCGGCGAGGCGACGCGCGGCGGGCGGCACGTGGCGCGCCCAGCCGGCGTCGAGCTCGTCCGCGGAGCGCAGGTGCACGATCACCGGGTGCGACGTGGGACGCCCCTTCGCCGCGAAGATGCGCGCGACCGCGGCCGCATCGCTCGCGTCCGCCGCGAGGCCGTAGACGGTCTCGGTCGGGATCGCGACGATGCCGCCCGCGCGCAGGATCGCGGCGGCGCGATCGAGATCGACGTCGTTCGCCATGGGTTCGAAGCCTGTCCCAAGATCGGCTCGCCCGCTCCGGGGCGAGCACTCATGCAGTGTCACGGCTCCCAGAGCAGATCGAGGCCCCAGCTGGTCGGCGGCACGTAGGTGCCGCTGCCGACGATGTCGTACGGGAACTGCAGCTCGATGGTCACGCCGCCGCCGACGCCGCCCTGCGCGCCGCTCTGACCGGCGCTCGTGGTGACGAATCCCTCGACGTACGCGCCGAGCACGACGTCGTCGAGGAATTCCGGGATCGCCGCGTCGGCGTTGAACCCGGCGCGGATGCGGGTGTCGCCGAGGTTGGCGCCGGTCTCGATCGCGATCAGCGGCACGATGTCGCCGAACTGCTGCCGCAGGCCGAGCGTCAGGATGCCCGCGGCGACGCCGGTGACGACGCGCGCGGCCTGCTCGCTCGCTTCCTGCGTCGCGCCGGGATCGCCGACTCCGAGCGAGCGGCGGCCGCTGACGAGGAGCGCGATGATCTCGCCCTGATCGGAGGTCTCGGTCGACGAGAACTCGATGCGCAGATCGCTGATCTGGCCGCTCGCGGCGACCGTGACGTTCGCGCCGGGAGCGCCGGGCAGCTCGTACACGGCGACCAGGTCGACGATCGGATCGAGCTCGTCGCCGCCGGTGAACGTGAGCGAGCCCCGCGCGACCTCGAAGCGCTTGCCGAAGACCTCGAAGTAGCCGCGCGGGAGCGTGGCGTAGCCGCCGATGTACAGGTTCGGATCGAGGTAGCGCACGTCGAGGGAGGCCGTGACCTGGATCGCGAAGTCGTTGCGGCGGATCCAGAACGGCTGGGTCGCGTCGATGCGGAGGTGCACGGGATAGGCGGGGCGCTCGTCGGTCGCGAGGTCGGGAGCGACGGTGCCGACGACGAGGATGTCGGGGTGGCTGTCGATCGGCTGGACGTTGCCGGCCATCTGCTCGGGCAGGCGCACGGTGAGGCGCTCGGTCTCGATCGCTCCTTCGAGACCGTCGGCCTCGATCGTCAGGCGCGTGTCGCCGACGCCGCTGATGGTCGCGAGCACGGCGCCCTCGCGCCGCACCGGGAACTGATCGGGGCGCACGATCAGGTATGCGTGCGTGGGCAGCAGCCCGTCGAGCCCGATCTCGCCGTGGATCGACACCGTGCCGTCGCCGTCGCGCGCGAACAGCGGAGAGCCCTGCGGGATCAGCGCGCGCGGGCCATCGAAACGGATCGCGCCGCCGATGTCGACGAGCTGCTGCCCGAGCGGGATGATGCGGACGCGACCCTGCGCGAGCTGCACGCCGCCCGAGAGCCCGAGATTGCTCCACGGACCGTTCGCGACCAGGCGCCCGTCGGCGATGACGTCGGCGTCGCCGATCTGCGGGATCAACGCGAGCAGAGGCTCGAGGTGCGCGTTGCTCATCAGCAGCGCGAGGTCGATGCCTTCCTCGACCTGCGGGACCGGCAGCGGCGTGTCGGGGATCCAGCGCAGCGGGAGCGAGCCGCGCACGATCGCTTCCGTCTCCTGCGGCAGCGAGGCGCTCGCACACTCGGCGAAGGGCGTCCTCAGCATCCCTTCGGCCGCGAAGATCGCGCACGCCTGCGCCCGCTCGCCGGCCTCGCCGCCGGCCTGTGCGGTCGCGAGCACGTGGTAGGGGAGGGTGCCGCGGAGCGCGGCATCCTCGGCGTTGGTGATGCGCAGATCGCGGATCTCCATGCGCGCATCGATCTCCGGCGCGGCGCTCAGCAGATCGCGGAGCACGACCTCGGCGGTCGCGACGCCCGACGCGCGCCCGCACGTCCAGGGCACGTCCTCGAGCGGCATGTCGAGGAGCTGCACGAGCAGATCGGGGTGAGGCATCGCGACCGTGCCGTCGCGCAGCCAGTCGTCGATCGGCGTCTCGGCCTCGGCGCGCGCGAACGCGACGTGTCGGCCCTCGGCGAAGGCGGAGATGTCGATGCGGGTCACGCCCTCCGACACGCCGCCGTGCAGCTGCACGATCGGGCGCAGCGCGCGCGCGCACGCGACGGGCAGCGGCGCCTCGACCCACTCCATCGTGCCGCTCACATCGCCGCGCGCGGGGTGGCCG
>JALYRN010000009.1 GCA_030855295.1 Myxococcota bacterium
CTCTCGAGCTCGCGCGGCCGTCGTCGATGGATCGGCTCGCCCACTCCGGGGCGAGCGCTCCTGCTGGGTCAGCCCTGTTCGGGACGACGGGGCGCCGGCGGCAGCGTTCGCCCGCCCGGGGGCGGCGGGACCGTCGGAGGCTTGGGCATGCTGGGCGTTCCGCCGCCGAACCGCTCGCGGATCATCTCGGGGACGTCGAGCCCGACCGCCGCCTTGATCTGCTCGCTGGTCTGCACGAGCTTGCTCGCGAGCGAGCTGTCGTACTTGCCGTTGCCGTTGCCGTTGCCGTTCGCGTTCGCGTCGGTGCCGATCACGGTCAGCCGGTTGATGCGCAGATTCCCGATCGTGCCGGTGATCTGCGAGAGCATCGGGACGAGCTTCTGCATCAGCAGCACGTCGCGCCCGTTGGTGCCGCTGCCGCGGTAGGTCGCCGCGAGGTTCTTCAGCACGGTCGCGGTCGCCTTGCCCTGCTCGATCAGCTTCGAGGCGTCGGCCTTCGCGTTCTGCTCGGCCTCGGAGCGCGCCGCTTCCGCAGGCTGGATCACGTCCGCCTGCAGCTGCAGCTTCACCTGGTCGATGCGCGCGTCCTGCATCTGCACCTCGGCCGCCGCCTGCGCGATCAGCGCCTGCACCTCGGCCTGCTGCTCCGCGATCATCGCCTCGCGCTTGGTGCGCGCGTCGACGATGCGGCGCTCGTTCTCCTTGGCCGCCACCTGGATGTGCGCCTCGAGCTTGGAGACCTCGGCCTCCATGGTGTTGCGCCACTTCTGCTCGGCGGCCTCCGCCTTCGCGCGCGCCTCTGCGATCTGCGCGTTGCGGCGGACCTCGGCGCTGCGCTTCCGTCCCGTCGCGTCGAGGTAGCCGACCTCGTCGGTGACGTTCTGGATCTTCAGCGTGTCGAGCACGAGGCCGAGCAGCGACAGGTCGTGCTCACCCTCCTCGGTCAGACGGAGCGCGAACGCCTCCTTGTCCTGGTTGACCTGCTCGGGCGTGAGCGTCGCGAGCACGCCGCGGAGGTTTCCCTCGAGCGTCTCCTGCGCGATCTCCATGATCTCGGTGCGCGACTTGCCGAGGAAGCGCTCGAGCGCGTTGTGGATCAGCGGCTCTTCGCCCGGCACCTTGATGTTCGCGACGCCGTGCACGGTCAGCGGGATGCCGCCGCGCGAGTACGCGTTCTTCACGGTCAGCTCGATGACCATGTTCGTCAGATCCATGCGATCGACGGTCTCGAGCAGCGGCACGCGGAAGGTCCGGCCGCCCTTGATGAACCGGTAGCCGATCGGCCGCCCGTCCGCGGCCGTGCGCGCGAACCCCGAGAAGATCATGACCTCGTTGGGGCCGCCGACGTAGAGCACGTTCTTGATCACCAGCAGCACCGCCAGGAAGGCGATGAAGCCGATCACCGCGAGCGCGAACAACGGAACGATGAATGCCATGGCTCAGGCCCTCCCTGCGGGCGACACGTTGCTCATTCGGCCGCTCAGGATCGCGGGCACGTCGATGCCTGTCGACTCGCTGAGCGAGCTCATCACCGCCGCGACCATCTTCGGATACGTCGCCGCGTAGCTCGCGAGCGCGCTGCCGTCGCCCTGGTCGAGCACGTTCACCTCGTCGACCTGCACGTTCTCGAGCGAGCGCACGACCGTGCCCACGATCTCCTCGAGGTGCTGGATGACGTAGATCTCGCGGGCCTGCGGGCCCATCGAGGCCCACGCCTCGCTCATCTCCTTCAGGATCTCGGCCGCCGCCGCGCCGTTCTCGGCGGTGGGCGCCGCGGCACCCTTCGCGAGGATCTGCTGCGCCACGCGGTTGTACTCGGCGGGGATGACGACCTCGACCTGGAGGCGTCGCGCCTCGAGCTGCGAGCGCACCTCCTGCAGCTGCCGCTCGGCGTGGGCGCGCGCGGTCTTCGCCGCGGCCTCGGCCTCGCGCTCGACCGCCTGCGCCTCGCCCTCGAGCTGCGCGCGTACGGTGCGGAGCTGGTTCTGCTTCTGCTGGATCATCATCTGCGCGCCGGCGCGCGCGACCTCGGCGCGGCGACCTGCTTCGGCCTGCGCCTGCTGCGTCTCCTGCGCCGCCTGCGACTCGGCGTTCTCGGCGTCGCGGAGCGCGTTCGCGATCACCGGACGACCGATCGAGTCGAGGTAGCCCGTCGCGTCGCTGACGCTCTGGATCTTCAGCGTGTCGAGGCCGAGCCCGAGCTTCTGCAGGTCGTCCTCGACCGCGTGGATCATCCGCTCGGCGAACTTCAGCCGGTCTTCGTTGACCTCTTCGGGCGTCAGCTGCGCGAGCACCTCGCGGAGCGCGCCCTCGAGCGTCTGCTGCGCGACGATCTGGATCTCGCGCTGCCCGCGTCCGAGGAAGCGCTCGACCGCGTTGCGGATCCACCGCATGTCGCCGTGGATCTTCACGTTGGCGATCGCGTGCATCTGCAGCGGGATGTTGCCTCGCGAGTACGCGTTCTCGACGACGATGTCGATCGGGATGATCGTCATGTCGAGGCGATCGACGCGCTCGAGGATCGGGATCCGGAACGCGCGGTGGCCGCTCTTGACGATGCGGTATCCGACCTCGGTTCCGTCCTCCATCTTGTAGCGCTTGCCGCTGAAGACGAGCGCCTCGTTCGGCTGCGCCACGTAGAGGAACTGCTTGATGATCTGGATCAGCACGAGCGTGCCGACACCGATCGCGATCGCCACCCCGACCACCAACCACAGCGTGCCCGGGTCGATCGGGAACTGATCGACCGCCGGCGCCTGTGCATACGGGTCCTGGTAAGGCTGGTATCCGTACTGCTGCATCTCTCCCTCTCCCCACGAAAGCGCTGCGCGCCCCGCTGTGTCTCAGCGGATGGGCGCGCGCGCGGCCAGAGCGTAGACGAAAGCGCGCAGAGGCGCGCGTCGTCGGATTCAGTGCACCCGTCGCTCGATGCACGAGCTCAGCGCGACGAGCTCACGGCTTGCTGAGCCGATCGGGCGTGAGCCGCGCGACCTTCGCGCGCGTGCCCTCCATCTCGATCACGATGACCTCTTCCTTGAGCGTGAAGGTCGTCTCGTCGATCGGGATGGCGAGCAGATCGATGGTGCTGCCGCGCACGTCCATCCGCACCTTGCCGGTCTGCCCGGGACCGAACGCGACCATCACGCGGCCGGTCTTGCCGATGTAGTCGGCCGACGTCACGGCGCTGTTCGAGTCGTCGGCGCGCACGCGTCGCATCAGCCACACGGCACCGAGGCCGGTGCACAGCCCCATCCCGACCGAGAGCAGCGCCGCGAGGATCGTGCTCGGCACCAGGCCGAAGCCGTCGAGCACCACGCCGGTCAGCCCGAAGAACGCGAGGAAGAACGTCCAGAAGCGCATCGAGAGGAACGCGACGAGGAAGCTCTCGAACCCGCCGGGCGCGTCGTGGCCGTCGGCATGCGCCATGTCGCCGTTCCCCGCGTCGGCGTCGGCGTCCACGTGCGCCCCAGCTTCGCCTTGGCCCCCGCCGAGCAGCATCGATGCGCCGAGCAGGACGCCCCCGAGGACCAGCGCGAATAGATACAGGTAGATCACGTTCCCCCCTAGCCCGACCCAACCGGGAGCGCCCGGCATACATTCCACGGATCCGTGAAGTGTTCGCCCGGCGGCCCGCTTGCGCGGGAGGATACGCCATTGTCGGACGAATCTCCCGACGGCGGCGCCGCTTGACCGACCCCGCCGAGCGCGTGTACCAGGACCGACGATGCCCGACCCGTTGGAGCTCCTGCGGGAGCACCGTCTCGCCGCGATCGTCCAGGCACCCGAGCGTGCTGCCCTGATCGCGCGGGCCGAGGCGGCCGCACGCGGCGGCATCGTGCTCTTGGCGCTTCCGGTGACGGTGCCGTTCGTCGCCGAGATCGCGGCGGAGATCGCGGACCGCACCAACGTGACGGTCGGGCTCTGCGAGGTCGTCGAGCCCGAGCACCTCAACGTCGCGCTCGCCGCGGGCGCCGAGTTCGTGCTGTCGCCGATCTTCGACGAAGAGCTGATCCGCGCGTGCCGCCAGCGCGGGCTCGTGATCGTGCCGTCGGTGGCGACGCCGAGCGAGCTCGTCGCGGCGAGCCGCGCCCACGAAGGACCGATCGGCATCTACCCCGTCGGCTCGCTCGGCGGGATCGAGTACCTCGAGCGCGTCGCCCGGCTGCGGCCGAGCATCGCCGTGGTCGCGACCGGCGGGATCGGCCCCGACAACGGTCCGCAGTATCTCGAGGCCGGCGCCGCGGCGATCGTCGTCGACGTCGGGCTGTTCCCCGCGGAGAACGATCCCGCGTCGCAGGAGATCATCGCCGTACGCGCGAGCGCGCTGGTCGAGATGTGCGCCGAGGTCTCCCCCGGCGCGCGCGCCTCGCGGCCGTGATCAGAGCACGCCTGCCGAATCAGGTGCGGGTCGCGCGGTGTCCCCGCGTGGCGCCCTGGATCTTCTCGCCGATGAAGGCGCCGAAGAGCGAGACCATCACGCCGATCAGACCGCCCACGGTGTAGGCCATGATCGACGGATCGAAGCCGTCGCCGGGCTCGCCGGGCGTGCGCCACATCAGGTAGGCGATCGTCGGGATCACCGCGATCACCGCGGCGACGGCGGGCTCGAGGAAGGTGCGGCCCGGCGACACCAGGCCGGCGACGATCCCTCCGATGAACCACGTCAGCGACGAGATCAGGATCCCCCAGACGTTCTGGAACGGATCGTACGCCGGCACGATCGCGGGCAGCACCGCGAGCGCGATCGCCTGGAAGACGAAGTAGATCGCGAACGCCGCGACGACCCACTTCACCTCGAACCCGGCCTGCTGGTTCTTGCGCGCCGCCTCTTCCTCGACGGAGTAGTCGGCAGCGACGGCCTCGAGCTTCGCGCCGCAGGAGACGCAGCGCGCAGCATCGGCGCCGTTCTTGAAGCCGCAGACGTGGCAGACGATCGGATCCTTCACAGCCATCGAGGCCCTCTTCCTCTCCGCGGGAGTGAGAATACGTCGGCGGGTCGGGCCGGCATTGTCGCGCCGGTCGGACCGAATCCGCAACTCCGAAGCAATCGCCGTCCCCGCATCGCGACGTCGCGCGGGCGGCACCCGACTTGCTGGAGCACCGCGCGGGTGGCGGGGGCACGCGGCGATGGACGTCGCGAGATGCGCTCGCTGCATCGCGTTCCACAAGGAGACAGACGAATGATCGACGTCACGAAGACGATCGCGCTGATCGCAGCCGCCCCGGAAGTCCGCAAGCTCATGGGCTCGCTGCGAGAGAAGAAGGTCGGCGACTACCTCGCGCTCCTGGGTCTCTATCCGACCGCGCGCATGATGGTCGTGCCGGGGATCGGGATCTTCGCCGCCGGTGCGGTGGTGGGCGCGGCGACGGCGGTGTTGGTGACCCCGCGCACGGGTGAGGCACTTCGCGCCGACATCAGCGACCTGCTGCGGTCGCTCCGCGCGCGCGTAGAGTCCAGCGAGGTCGAGGAGAACGGCGAGTCCAAGCCGCGCGCGAGCCGCCGCGCATCGTCGACGGCGTCCTGAAGACGAAGCGCGCGCGACGCGGGCGGGGGGCGGGCACGACCTCCCTCGCTCGCGCGGCGCGCCCGAGCCGAGCGAAGAATCCGTGCAACGAGAGGGCGGCACGACGTCGAACGGAAGCCAGATCGCGAGGCGCACCACGAGCCCGCACAGCATGCGCGTGGTGACCTACAACGCGCACGGCTGCATCGGGGTCGACGGTGCGCGCTCGGTGGAGCGCATCGCGGATGTGCTGCGGGCGTGCGACGCGGACGTGATCGGCCTGCAGGAGATCGACGTCGGGCGGGCGCGCAGCGGCGGCATGGACCAGGCGGAGGCGATCGCGGTTCGCCTCGGGATGAACCACGTGTTCGGCGCGGCGCTCGACGACGGACGTGGGCAGTACGGCAACGCGATCCTGTCGCGCCACCCGATGGAGCACGTGCGCACCGAGAAGCTGCCGACGTGGCGCGCGGTCAGCGAGCCGCGCTGCTTCGTGCACGCGCGCATCGACGCGCCCGAGCTCGCGCTCGACGTGCTGGTGACGCACTTCGGGCTCGGGCCGATCGAGCGGATGGGCCAGGCGCGACGCGTGGTCGACGAGCTCGAGCGCGCCTCGACGTGCACGGTGCTGCTCGGCGACCTGAACTGCGGGCGCGGCTCGATCGCGTACCGCCGTGTCGGCAAGGTGCTCCGGGACGCGCAGCAGACGGCGGACCCCGCGCGGGTGCGCGCCACCTATCCGTCGTGGCGTCCGATGCTCCGGATCGACCACGTGTTCGTGGCGGGCGGGCTCGAGGTCCTCGGTTCCGAGGTCCCGACTTCGGGGTTGGCGCGGCAGGCGTCGGATCACCTACCTGTGATCGTCACGCTTCGTCGGGCCGCGGATCGCGATCGCGACACGGACCGCGCGCACAGCCGCCTCGGGTGAGGCCTGGCGCCACAGGGGTCGATTCGGCGATCACGAGACTTGCCGCGGATCTCTTGGTGGATCTCGCGCCGCCCACCGTGGCACCGGCCGTGCAAAACGGCCCGCGCACCCCACGAAAACCAAGCCTTTTAGATGTGCGCGCCCCAGCAATGGCTGCGCACCCCTGCCACGTCCCGGAGGAACGATGTCGATCCACAGCGCTCGCGAAGGCTCTCTCGGCTCTTATCTGCGCGCGGTGACGCGAATTCCTATGCTCGCCCGCGAAGAAGAGCGCGAGCTGGTCACGCGCCTCAAGCAGACGGGTGAGGAGCACCTTCGCCGCCGCCTGGTCGAGAGCCACCTCCGGCTCGTCGTGAAGATCGTGCGCGGCTATCCCGCGCTGCAGCGCTGCATGATGGACGCGATCCAGGAGGGCAACGTCGGTCTGCTCGTGGCGGCCGATCGCTTCGATCCGGAGCGTGGCGTGCTGTTCTCGACCTACGCGTCGCTGTGGATTCGCGCGTACGTGATCGCGTTCCTCCGGGATCGTCTGCGGGTGGTGCGGAGCTCGACGACGCGCGCCGGCCGGCGCCTCTTCTTCAACGTGGGCCGGGCGCACGCGGCGCTGCTCGCCGAGAACATCGAGCCGACGCGCGAGGCGATCGCGGAGCGACTGGGCGTCGACGCGAGCGAGGTCGAGTCGCTGCTCGCGCGGCTGGAGAACCGCGACGTCAGCCTGAGCGCGGCGACCGGTGACGGAAGCCGACGCACGGTCGAGGACACGCTCGCGAACGACCTGCCGGGGCCGGAGGAGGTCGTGGCGGCGTTCGAGGAGCGCCAGCGCGCGGTCTCCGCGATCAAGTGCTTCCGCGAGCAGCTCGGCGATCGCGACGCGTGCATCTTCGATCACCGCCTGGTCGCGGACGAGCCGGCGTCGCTGCGTGCGGTGGGCGAGCAGATCGGCGTCAGCGGCGAGCGCGTGCGTCAGCTCGAGCGGCGCCTGCGCGACCGCCTGGCCGATCACCTCCGCGAAGTCGCCTGATCGATCGATCCCTGATGAGGCCACGACGGCGCCCGTGCTCCTCCGAGGAGCGCGGGCGTTTCGTCGTCTGCATCGTCATCGTCGTCGTGTCGTCTCACGCCGAGCGGCGTCGGTCGCTCGCGCAGTGATGATCGATCACGCGCGGCTGCGGGGCGCGAGGCACGCGATCGCGACCACCAGATCGCTCGGCGCGAGCGGCTTGCGGACGTGCGCGTGGAAGCCGGCGCGTGCTGCCTCCGCGACGTGCTCTTCTTCACCGAACGCCGTGACCGCGAGCGCCGGCATCGACGCGCAGGCGCCGCCGAGGGCGCGCACGCGGCGCATCAGCTCGAAGCCGTCGATCTCGGGCAGGCCGATGTCGCTGACGAGCACGTCGAAGCGAGACCCCTCGAGGGCCGCGAGCGCCTGCTCGGCCGAGGAGAACCCGTGCACCGTGGCGCCGGCCTGCTGGAGGGCCGTGAGGTCGAGCTCGAGCGTGTCGGGGTCGTCTTCGACCACCAGGACACGCACACCTTCGAGCAGACGCGGGAGATCGGTCGGGGCTTCGCGCATTTTGGCAGCAGCGCGATGGCAATCGTCGTTCCGTCCACTTCGCCGCCACGGACGGCGGACGGGCGCGCGATGTGAGGCACGCCTGCGTCACGCGCACCCCCCAGTGCGACGGCGGCGCCGCGCCGTCACGCGAGCCGGCGCGGCGCGAGCGAGCTCAGGACCTGTCTGAGAATCGCCGGCTCAGGCGAGACGTCGTCGGGTCGCGAACGTCATCAGGACGAGCACCAGGATCGCGCCGAGGATCGATCCGATGAACCCCGCCGCGTGGACGTGCAGCGCCGGGTATCCGGCGAGCAGATTGCCCACCAGCCCGCCGATGAACGAGCCCGCGACGCCGAGCAGGATGGTGACCGGGATGCTCATCGGCTGCGTCCCGGGGACGACCGCGCGCGCGATGAATCCGACGACGAGACCGAAGACGATCCAGGCCAAGATGGTGATCAACATGTGTCCTCCTGAATTCGGCGCCATGCGGTCGCGCCGAGCGCTGAAGAGCAACCGAGGGGCCACGAACGGGGGCGGTCGGCGCGCGTGTGGCGCCGTGGCGGGATCGTGATCGCACGCCTCGCCAGCGCGCGACGCGATCGAGAGGGCACGAGCGCTGCACACCTGGACGCCGGCGTCTCGAGCTCGCGCTCGATCGGCGCCACGGAGGGGCTCACGTGCGCATGTTCGCCTCGCAGGATCGAGGTCGGTTCGGAACGCTCGGGATCGCGTTGACGCTCGCCGCGTGCGCGCTCGTCCCGTCGCGCGCGCAGGCGCAGCAGTACTACGCGCCTCCACCGGAGGAGTACTACACCGACGATCGCGTGCGCTTCACGATCGAGGGGCAGCTCGGCGGCGTGGTCGGCGGGGTCGGTGCGCTCGGCGGCGGGACCGCGATCTCGATCGGCCTGCAGATGAACGACATCGTCGCCGCGTACGCGACGCATCGCATCCTCGGCGCGCGCCCGATCGACAGCAGCGGGAGCTATGCCGCCTCGTTCAACGCCTTCGTGCTGGAGCTGACGGTCTTCGATCGCTTCCAGCTGGGGGCCGGGCCCTCGCTCGACGTCGGCATCGATGGGCTCTGCTCGCCGAACGAGCCGCAGTGCGGCGGGCTCTCGAACCTGCGCTTCGGCCTCGAGACGCGGCTCGCGGTGGTGCTCGGCGAGCGGACGCCGGCGCGGCGACGCGGGCTGTCGATCGCGGTGACGGTGCACCCGACGTGGGTGGACCGGAACAACTCGGTCACCACGATCATGCTCGGTATCGGGTACGCGCTCTTCTGACCGCTCGGAGCCTGCCTAGGAATCGGCTCGCCCGCGGCGGTCGTGCGCAGGGACGACGAGCACGGGCAGGTGCGCGGTCCGCATGACGCGCTCGGCGACGCTGCCGAGGAGCAAGTGCGCGAGGCCGGTGCGGCCGTGCGTTCCCATGACGATCATTCCGACGCCGAGCGCCTCGGCGAGCGTCACGATCTCGCGGGCCGCGGTGCCCGAGACGACGTGCACGGCGGCATCGACGCCGAGATCTCCGGCGAGCCGGAAGAGCGCGTCGCGCGCGTCGGTCGAGAGGCGAGCGGTCGGAGGCAGGATCGCCTCCTGCGGCATCAGGCCGAGCTCGGGCACCGGCATCGAGGGCATCGGCAGCGGGAGCACGTGCGCGAGGTGCAGCTGCGCGCGCATGCCGGTCGCGAGGTCCACGGCGAAGCGCGCGGCACGCTCGGAGCTGGGCGAGAAATCGATCGGGCACAGGATGTCGGTGACGACGGGCACGAGAGCCTCCCTGCGCCTGGACCACGGCGCGCGGTGGCGAGACCGAGCACGACGGGTGCCACGCCCACTGAGGCGAATCGCCCCGCGCCGACGAGCAGGTCGGCCGTCATCGGCCCGGCCGCACCGCGCGGCATACGCGCTGCAACGACCCCTTCGGGGGTGAGGAATCTCCGATGCGAAATCATCACGAGCCGGCGGCGCGACTCAGGCCGGGCATGTTGATCGCGGGTCGCTGGGCCGTCGGTGACGTGCTCGGGCGAGGCAAGCACGCGGTCGTGTACCGCGCGGCGCACGCCGACGAGCGCTACCGCGTCGCGCTCAAGCTCTTCGAGCCCGACTGCGTGAGCCCGCGCGAGGAGCAGCTCGCGGCGCGCGCTCGCTTCGAGCACGAGGCGAAGGTCGCGCGTCGGGTGCGGCATCCGAACGTGGTGCGCGTGCTCGAGGTCGGTACGAGCGAGGACGGCGCGCCGTTCCTCGTCGAGGAGATCGTCGAGGGTGAGTCGCTCGAGCAGCGGCTCGAGCGCGAGCTCCTGACGGTGCCGCAGGTGTTCGATCTCGCACGACAGTCGCTCGCGGGGCTCGAGGGGCTCGCGGCCGAGGGCATCGTGCACCGTGATCTGCGCCCGGCGAACGTGATGCTCGGGACGCACGAGCTCGGCGGCGTGGCGGTGAAGCTGTGCGACCTCGGGCTCGCGCGCGACGCCGACGATCCTCCCGACGACGTGCGACACGCGTCCGAGAACGTGCTCGGCAGCCCGAAGTACCTCGCGCCCGAGCAAGTGCGCTCGTTCGGTGTCGACGCGCGATGCGATCTCTACGCGCTCGGCGCGGTGATGTACGAGGCGCTCGCGGGGCGCGCACCGGTGCGTGGCTCGCACCCCGACGAGATCCTCGCGAGCATCCTGAGCGACGAGCCGCTGCCGCTGCAGAGCGAGCGAGCGGACTGTCCGCTGGAGCTCGAGTCGCTGATCTCGAAGGCGCTCGCGAAGCGCCCGGAGGATCGATTCCCGAGCGCCTCCGAGATGGCAGGCGCGCTGCGAGACCTCGCGCGGGCGCTGAGCGTCCCGAGCGGGATGGTCGCCTGGAAGGCGCCCGGCGTGCGGCGTCGCGACGGACGGAGCGCGCGGGCGGTCGTGGGCATCCTGCGCGCCGAGCGCTGAATCGACAGGAGTGCTCGCCCCGGAGGGCGCGTACGGGAGCGCGCGCCGCACGCGCGGATGAAGGAAACGCGCGAGCACGGTCCCGTCACGAGGCGCACACGTCGCGCACACGAGACGAAACGCCGCGGCGCATCGACACGGATCCCGAACGCAGGCCCCCGATACGACCGTGGCATCACGCCTGCACTCTCGATTGCCGGAGGGCACATCGTGGACACGCGAACCGTCGATTCTACGCAAAACCATCCGCGCATCACGCGCAACGAGACGATCCCGCGCTGGAGCCGCCGCGCGCGGCTCTTCCTCGGCGTGATGACGTTCGCGCTGATCGGTGTGTTCGCGTTCGCCGCGATCACGACGCTGGCGATGCCCACGCCGATCGAGCCGGTCGGCGACGGGTTCGGGGCGATCCAGTTCGTGCTCGTCCTCGCCACGTTCATGCAGTTCCTGTTGATGCTCTTCTACATCTCGTTCGCCTGGCAGAACCCGAGGCTCGGCTCGCGGGGCGCGTGGATCGTCGCCATCGTGCTGCTGCCCTGGGCGATCCTGCCGATCTACTGGTACCAGCACATCTGGACGGCCCCCTACATCGGGGACCCTGGCCGGGACTACAACGTGCCCGGAGGTCAGATGACGCCGCAGGCCGACTGACGGGTCGCCGACGGAGCCGGCGTACCGATGTCGTGACACAATGTCCCGCGGCGCGGCGTGGCGCCTCGCTACACGCACCGGAGTGACGCGCGATCCTGTATGATCGAGGGACCTGTGGCGTGGATCGACACTTGCTCGGTGGCCCGCCGGTGCGACGCGATCCCATCATCTCCCGTTGCGAGCCGACTCGCGATGGCCGCGAGACGTCATCCGTCGTCGACGCTCTCCCGCACGTGGTGTGGGAGAGCGATGCGCTCGGCGTGATCACGTCGCTGAGCGCTCGATGGCTCGAGTACACCGGGGTGCCCGTCGAGCAGGCGCTCCGCGAGGGTTGGGCGTGTGCGGTGCACCCCGAGGACGTGCTCGCGCGCGGCGTACGGCGCGCCGAAGCGCTCGACCGCGGAGAGGCCTACTCGCTGCGCGCGCGGCTGCGCCGGCGTGATGGAGCTTGGCGCTGGAACGAGATCCGCGGCGCTCCCGTGCGTGACGGCGGCGGCGGGATCAAGCGCTGGGTGGGGACGCTCACCGACGTCGATTCCGACGGCGGCGAGGACCGCGGAGAGCGCCTCTCGGTCCAGGTCGAGCGCGCGCACGCGATCCTCGAGGCGCTGGTCCAGCAGGCGCCGCTCGGGATCGCGATCTTCGATCGCGATCTCCGCTACCTCGAGATCAACGAGGTGCTCGCGCGGATGGACGGACGGCCGCGGCACGAGCACATCGGACGACGCTTCGAGGAGGTCGTCGACGCCGAGCTCGCGACGCTGCTCTCGCCGAGCATGCGGCAGGTGATCGACACCGGCGTTCCGATCGCGGGCCGAGAGGTGACCTGGCGGTGGCAGGATGCGCCCGGCGGGATCGCCCGGGGCATCGTCAACACGTTCCCGATCCGTACCGGCGACCGCGTGATCGGCATCGCCCTGATGATGGCGGACGTCTCGGATCGACGGCAGATCGTCGACGCGCTCGCCGCGAGCGAGCGCCGCTTCCGCACCGTGCACGACGCGTCGAGCGAGGGCTTCCTGGTGCTGCGCGCCGAGCGCGCGGGCGGCGAGCTCGGTGCCCTTCGATGCGTCTACGGAAACCAGGCGGCGAGCCACACGCTGAGCGCGAGCGCGATCGAGGGCGCGGACCTGCGCGCGATCTGGCCGGCGATCGAGCGGACGATCGTGTGGGGCCTGCTGATGCGTGCCGTCGGCGTGGAGCCCGGTGCGGCGGCGGGCGAGCAGAGCGCCGCAGCGCCGGCCGCGAGCACGGAAGCACAGAGCGTCGAGGTCGCGCCGCCCGGGCGCGGAGCGGGCTCGTGGTTCCGCTGCTCGGTCGTGCCGCTCGGGCCCGACGAGGTCGCGCTGCGCTTCGACGACATCACGGCGCGCAAGCGAGGTGAGCAGGCGCTCGCGATCGTCGGCGAGGTGACGCGCGGGCTCGCGTCGTCGCTCGCACGCGAGGAGATGCTGGCGGCGTTCGCGCGCTCGGTCGCGGCGACGATCGCGGACGTCTGCGCGGTGCACCTGCGCGATGCGACGGGGCGCGTGCGCTGCATCGCGGCGGCCGACGCGGCAACCGACGCACCGATCACGCGCTCGCTCGCGGATCTCTTCCGCACCGAGGACCCCGAGACCGGGCGCGAGGTGCGGCACGGTCTCGGGTGGGTGCTGCGCTCCGGCGCGACCGATCTCGTGCCCGAGGTCGGCCCCGATCTGCTGGCTGACGTCGCGCGTGACGAGAGCGCTCGGGTCGCCCTCGAGGCGATGGGGACGCGCTCCTGGATCTTCGTGCCGATCACGGTGCGCGGAGAGATCGCGGGCGCGCTCACGCTCGAGTCGGCGCAGCCAGGACGCGCGTACGACCTCGCGGATCGCGTGATCGCCGAGGAGCTCGCGCGGCGCGTGTCCGCGGCGCTCGACAACGTCGTGCTCTACGAGGAAGCGCAGCGCGCGAACGCGCTCAAGGACGAGTTCCTCTCGATCGCGTCGCACGAGCTGCGCACCCCGCTCTCGACGATCCTCGGATGGTCCAAGCTGCTGATCGACGACCAGAGCCCGACCACCGAGCGCATCAAGAAGGGGCTGACCGTCATCCAGCGCAACGCGCAGGCGCAGGCGCGGATCGTCGACGACATCCTCGACACGTCGCGCATCCTCCGGAACAAGATCGCGCTCGACGAGAAGACGCTCGCGGTGGCGGCGCCGATGGAGGAGGCCGTCGACCTCGTGCGGTCCGCGGCGGACGAGCGCGGCATCGAGCTCGAGCTCGAGCTCGATCGGGAGGCGATGGCGCGCGCGGACGGAGCGCGCCTGCGGCAGATCTTCTTCCATCTGCTGTCGAACGCGGTGAAGTTCACGAGCACCGGCGGCCGCATCACCGCGCGGGTCGCGGCGGAGCCCGGCGCGATCGCCGCGTCGGTGCGCGACAACGGGGCGGGCATCGATCCGTCGTTCCTGCCGTACCTCTTCGATCGCTTCCGTCAGGCCGACGCGAGCTCGACGCGCAAGCACGGCGGCCTCGGCCTCGGGCTCGCGATCGCGCGGAAGCTGGCCGAGCTCCACGGCGGCACGATCTCGGTCGCGAGCGAGGGGCTCGGACACGGCGCGACCTTCACGGTGCGGCTGCCCGACCGCGGCGCGAAGAGCGAGCCGGGGACCTCTCCGGGGATCTCGATCGCACCGCGCGCGAAGACGCCCGACCTCGTCGGCGTGCGCGTGCTGCTGGTCGACGATCACGACGACGCGCGCGAGCTGTACGGCTCGGTGATCTCGCTGCGCGGCGCGCGGGTGACGCTCGCGGCGTCGGCCGCCGAGGCGCGCGCTCGACTCCGCGAGTCGCGCTTCGACGTGCTCGTGAGCGACATCGCGATGCCCTACGAGGATGGGTGCTCGCTCGTGCAGTTCGCGCGCGCGCACGATCCGGTGATGCGCACCGTCGCGATCTCGGCGTACACCCAGCCGGACGACGTCGACCGCGCGATCGAGGCGGGCTTCGAGCGCTACCTGTTCAAGCCCGTCGACACGCACGAGCTCGCCAAGGCGATCGCCGATCTCGCGGACGTGCGCTCCTCTGCCACGGGCTGAGCCCACAGGAGTGCTCGCCCCGGAGGGCGCGCACGGGAGCGCGCCCGCCGCGCGGCCTGGACGAGGACCAGGCCGCGCGGCGGCGTGTTCGATTCAGCCTTCGCGAAGCAGGCGTGGTCGGTCAGGCGTGCTTGGTCGGACGACGACCCGCCACGAGGCTCAGCACCGCGAGCGCGAGGAAGCCGACGAAGAGGATCTTGCCGATGGTCGCGGCGCCGACCGCGATGCCGCCGAAGCCGAAGACTGCTGCGATCAGCGCGAGAACGAAGAAGACGACCGACCAGTACAACATGCTTCTCTCCTCGTGAGGGTTGGCGGCGATCACTGCACGCTCGGTGCCACTCGGCGACTTCGTTCGCGCCCGATCTAGAGAATCGGCTCGCCCGCTCCGGGACCTTCCGTCCGCACGCGAAGCGCGCGCTTCCGTCCGGTCCCTCCGGGGCGAGCACTCCTGTTGAGTCAGCGCAGCGCGTCGCGGCGGCGCTGGCCCATCGCGCCCATCGCGACGCCGCCGATCGCGCCGATCGCGCCGCCTGCGAAGCCCGCGAGGTGCAGGCCCCAGATCGGCTGACCGACGAGGTGATTTGCGGTCGCCCCGAGCAGCAGCGCCCCTGTCATCCCGAGCACGACCGTCACGTCGACGTCGACGCTTCCGTCGTCTGGAACGATCGTGTGAGCGAGCAACGCGAACAGGAACGCGACCACGATCCACGAGAGAATCAGGACTGCCACGGTATCCTCCTGGAAGTTGCGCGACGCATGTGACGGGTCGTCCGCTCGTCGGCGCTGCTCGGCGCGATCGTGCGGATGGGCGCCCGGGTGGGATCGTCGATCCACGCCCGCGCGCCGCTCGGAAGCGCGAGGTCGCGCGCGAGCACCGAGAGCGCCTCGCCCATCGCAGCCGCGGTGGGGAAGCGAGACGCGCGATCGACCGCGGTCGCGCGCCGCACGACCGCCTCGAGCCACGGCGGACACTCGGGGCGGCTCTGCCGCACCGGAGGCAGCTCGTCGATCGGGAGATCGGGCTCGATCGCGTAGCGCTCGACGAAGGTCGGCCGCGGCGGAACAGCGCCGGTGAGCGCCTCGTAGAGGACGACGCCGAGCGAGTAGACGTCGGCGCGCCCGTCGACGAGCTGCGCGCGCAGCTGCTCGGGCGCCATGTAGTTCGGAGTGCCGACGAGGAAGCCCTCGGTGCTCGTGTCGCCCTCGATCGAGCCGCGCACGCGTCGCGCGACGCCCAGATCGATCAGCTTCACGCGCACGCCGCGACGGCCGGGCTTGAGCATCAGGTTCGAGGGCTTCACGTCGCGATGGACGATCCCCTGCTGGGCGAGCGCGGAGAGACCGGCGAGCACCTGGCGTGCGACGTCCACGGCCTGGCCGATCGTCAGCGGGCCCTTGTTGAGGCGCTCGCGGAGCGTCTCGCCCTCGACGAGCTCCATCACGAGATACGGCTCCCCGGAGCGGGTGCTGCCGACGTCGAAGATCTTGAGCACGTTCGGGTGCCGCACGAGCGCCCCGATCTCCGCTTCGGTGAGGAGGCGCGCGCGCAGATCCTCGGCGAGCGGAGAGTCGGGATCGACCGAGAGCGTCTTGATCGCGACCGGGTAGCGCAGGCGCGAGTGCTGGCCGCGGTGCACGCCGGCGTGCCCACCGCGCCCGAGCATCCCCGTGATGCGCCAGCGCCCCTCGAGCACGTCCCCCACCGAAGGTCCGCGATGTTGTTGATTGGTTCCGTCGTGGCTCATCGAGGTGCCGCCCCAGTGGATTCGTCGAGCACGTCCGATGCCACCGAGGATCGCGTGCGAAGCCTCAGCCGGAACGCAATCGAGGCGTCGGCCCTGGGGCGCGACGCCTCGATCGGGTGTGCGGAACGCTCGCTACGCGTCACCGTCGCTCAGGACGGGGCACGGGCGCAGCGGCGCTCACAGGAACAGCCAGTCCTCCCAGTCGTCGTCGTCGTCCCACGCGTCGTCGCCGCACGATGCTTCGTCGCGCGCCGGCGGCACGGACGACCTCGCGGTGCTGTCGCGCTCGTGGCTGGGGAGCTCGCGGCTCC
Source organism: Myxococcota bacterium (assembly GCA_030855295.1). Classification (GTDB taxonomy): domain Bacteria; phylum Myxococcota_A; class Polyangia; order Polyangiales; family Sandaracinaceae; genus Sandaracinus. The sequence continues at coordinate 16,701 of JALYRN010000009.1, forward strand.
GGTCGTCGGGGTCGAGGCCGATCATCGTACTGCTCCTCTGTTGCCGAAAGCGGCGTTCGTCAGCCCTGCCCGCGACGATCCCTGCGCTGCCGTGCAGCAGGGAGAGCAAGCGCGGGGCCAGTTGGTCGATCGCGCAGAACCATGAGGCACGTTCGATCTGGGTTCGGTGCATGGCGTCTCACCCGGGGTCATGGCGCCGCAGTCGGCTCAGCCCGCGATCGCGAGACATGCGAGCCACCCTGCTGCGAACGCGGAGCCGACCAGCGTGAGGCCAGCGACGACGATCGCGGCGCCGACGCGCACCATCGACGCCTCGTCCCCAGGCATGTCGGCGATCGTCGCCGTGCCGGTGATCGCCGCCGCGCGCAGCCCGATCGGATAGCTCGAGGCGGGCGTCGAGGAGAGGCAGATCGGTCCGAGCTCATCGCGGTGGCTCGCGAAGCGCGGGCGCACGCCCGAGCTCGCGTTGTCATCGTCCTCGTCGGCGGCGTGGGGCCCGAGCACGCGCTCGAGCGCGTCGACGAGCTCGCGCGCGGTGGGGTAGCGATCGCCGGCGCGTCGCGCCAACGCGCGGTCGAACACGTCGTCGAGCCCCGGGACCTCGAGGCCGAGCTCACCCGGACGTCGCGGCGGCGCCTCGGTGATCATGCGCAGCGTCGTCGTCGCCGGCGCGCTCGGGTACGGCAGATCGCCGGTGAGCATCTCGAGCGCGATCACGGCGAGCGCCCATCGATCCGCGGCTGGGCCGATGCGGTCGCCGAGCCCGAGCGCCTGCTCGGGCGCCATGTACTCCGGCGTGCCGACGACCTCGCCGTAGCTCGTGTACGTCGAGTCGTTCCGCGCGTCGCGCGCGACGCCGAAGTCGAGCACCTTGCTGAAGTCGCCCGAGGCCTCGTCGATCATCACGTTCTCGGGCTTGAGATCGCGGTGGACGATGCCGTGGGCGTGCGCGTGATCGATCGCGATCGCGAGCTGGCGCAGGACCGCGAGCGTCCGGCGGACGCCGAGCAGGCCGCCGCGCATCAGGAGCGTCGCGAGGTCGCATCCGGGCAGCAGCTCCATCACGAGGAAGTAGCCGCCCTCGGGCAGGACACCCCAGTCGAACACCTGCACGATGTGCGGGCTGCGCAGGCTCGCCGTCGCCATCGCCTCGCGCTCGAACCGGCCCGCCAGCAGCGGATCGGCGAACGCGCGCGAGTCGAGCACCTTGATCGCCACCGGCATGCCGAGCGTGATCTGCTCGCCGACGTAGACCTTGCCCATCCCGCCGTCGGCGAGGTGGCGGACCACGCGATAGCGTCCGCCGAGCACCCGATCGATCCAGGGATCGCGTGAGTCCGTGGCTCGCTCGATCTCCCCGATCACCAGATCGAGATCGCTCCTGCGCTGCGTTGCTGCGGCGGACACTGTGAGTAGCCCTCCCTTCGAAGGATTCGAGCGTTCGAGCGCGAGCGCGCTCAGTAGTACCCCGGGGGATCACTCGCCGGGAACGACTCCCACGAGGCCTCCTCGACGATGTCGCGATCGTGATCGTCGCCGTAGCGCCGCTCGAGATCGGGACGGCGCCTGAAAGCGACCGAGTAGAAGTGATCGACGAGCTCGCCGATCGCGCGGCGGGCGACGACCGCGCCCGCGGTGCCGAGCAGCGCACCGACGACGCCGCCGCGACGCGCGCCGGCGAAGATCAGCACGCCGCCGATCACGGCGCGCGCGGCGGGCGCGCCGACGGTGTCGAGCGGCGCGTGCGCGTGGAGATGACGTGCGCGTTCGCCGGTCGTCTCCGTGTTCCTGGTGCGGTCCCCGTGATCCATCGAGTCGGCCTCCCGGCGCACTGATGAGCAGTCGACGTGCCACCGCGATCTGCGGGCGATCGAGCGAAAGGTGTGCGGATGGTGGGGCGGCACGCCGCGATCCGGGTGTGCGCGACGCCAGTCGTGTGTGTGGGCGCGCGCGTTGCTCCTGAACACGGGCGAGAGCGAGGAGGAGACATGGCGATCACGCACGATCGGTTGCCGCCGCAGCTGGCGAGCCTGCCCGAGCCGGCACGCACGAAGGCGGTCGAGATGGTCAACGCACTGCTGCTCGAGGGCAGCGTCAGCGAGGAAGACGCGATCGAGCGGGCGCACGCGATGGCGAGCCAGTGGGTGTTCGAGCGCGCGCCCGGTGATCGCTCGGCGCTCGCCGGCGACGAGGAGAACGCGCCGGAGCGACCGAGCGCGCCCGAGCGCACCGATCGCAGTTGAGCGCCCGCGCGCACCGCGCGCTTCCGTCCGGTCCCTCCGGGGCGAGCACTCCTGTCGGCTCGAAGGCTGTCCAAAAATCGGCTCGCCCGCTCCGGGCGCTTCCGTCCGCGCGCCGGGCGCGCTCCAGTGCGCGCCCTCCGGGGCGAGCACTCCTGTCGGCTCAGGCAGGGCTGTCTAAAAATCGGCTCGCCCGCTCCGGGCGCTTCCGTCCGCGCGCGCGGCGCGCGCTCCCGTGCGCGCCCTCCGGGGCGAGCACTCCTGTCGACTCAGGTGCCCGGCAGAGATCCTTGTGCGACCGCGTGGAGCGCGCCGTAGGCGACGCCGAGCGCGATCCACGCGGCGGCGAGGTGTCGCTGAGACGTGGGATCACCGAGCGCTGCACCGAGCAGCGCGAGCGCGTGGATCACGATCCACGCCGCGAGCGTCAACGTCAGCGCGAGGAAGATCGTGATCGGCTCGCTCATTTCGTCTCCGCGTCGTCGTCGTCGTCTTCGAGCTCGATGCCTTCGATCCCGGCGATGTCGGTCGCGATGTCGATCCCGAGCGCCGCGATCCACGGGATCGACGGACCGTCGGCGTCCATCTGCGCGCGCACCTGGATGCCGCCGTCACGATCGATCAGCTCGAGCTCGAGCTCGAGCGGTGAGCCCGCGACGTCGAGCTCGATGTCGAAGAGCCCCATCCGCTCCCAGCCCGAGTGCACGCGCCCCGATGCCCGGCGCACGCCCGCGCTCACCTCGATCGGCAGGCCGGTCGTGCGCAGCTCGCCCGCCAGGCGATCGAAGCGCATCGCGACGTTGCCCTGCTCGTCGGTGCGGATGCTCGTGAAGCCCGAGACGTCGTCGATGCGGAACGACGGAGCGCCCTGGAGCGCCCACCTCGTCTGGAGCCCCTCGAAGTGCAGGCCCGCGAAGTCGATGAAGAAGCTCGGGGGGCCGACCCCCGGTGACGGGGGATCGAGCGCGCGCTCGATCGTGAGCCCGTCGTCGCCCTCCGTCATGCGGAGGAGCCCGCCGTCGACACGACCTGACGCGGTCGCGATGCGCCGCTCGGCGAAGAGCCGGCCGAGATCGGGGTCGAGCTCGACGGAATCGAGACGCAGCACGACCTCGGCTTCCTGCCCGTCCTCGGCGGGCGTCCGGATCTCGACGTCGCGCGCGAGCATGCGATCGAGCCCGACCTCGTCGACGTGCCCGATGCGCAGCGTGCCGCGGATCTCCGACGAGACGAGCCGCTCGATCGCATCGCCGATCGCGCGGCGGCCCACTGGCAGCTCGAGGTGCAGGCGCGCCGCCGCGAGCGTGGCCACGAGCGCGAGCAGCACGATGCCGATCGTGCCTCCGAGCGCGACCAGAGCGCGACGAGGCGGGCTCATACGATCTCCTCTTCCTTCGAGATCCGCAGCGCCTCGAGCGTCAGTCGTACCACGAGCGGGCCCATCATCAGCCCCCAGCCGCCCATCACCGCGAGCCCTCCGAGCATCGACACGAGCACGACGAACATGTGCATGTGCAGCCGTCCCCAGCGCGCGAGCACCGGCCGCAGCAGGTTGTCGACGGTGCCGACCACGAGGACCCCGATCGCCGCGAGGATCACCGCCTCCGACTCGCGCCCCGTCAGCGCGAGGCCCGCCGCGACCGGCACCCAGATCAGCGCGGTGCCGATCGTCGGGATGAACGACGCGACGAACGTGAGGACGCCGAGCACGATCGCGCGCGGCACGTCCAGCGCCGAGTAGGCGATCGTCGCGATCACCGCCTGCACGAGCCCGGTCAGGCCGACCCCCACGAAGAGCCCGCGGCCGGTCTCGACGAACGCCGACGAGAACCGGAGCGCGTGTCGGTGCGCGATCGGCGTATGACGCTCGACCCACTCGAACGCGCGCGGTCCGTCGACCAGCGCGAAGAACGCTGCGGTGAAGAACACGAAGAGGCCGAGGACCAGATCGGCGGTCGCGCCGGCGACGCTGCTCGCGAACGTCCACGCGCGCTCGCCCTGGCTGCGGAAGAGATGCAGCACGGTCGAGAGGTCGAAGCGAGGCCCTCTCATCTCGCCGTCGGGAGAGACGATCGCGATCACCGCCTGGCGTCCCGAGCGCGTCGACATCACCTGATGGACGAGCTCGGCGGCGTCGGCCGAGAGCGCGACGACGATGCCGATGATCGGGCCGATCGAGATCACGAGCAGCAGCAGCGTCGCGATCGCCGCGGCGGGGCGCTTGCCGTGCGTGATGCGCGCGAGCCGCTCGACCATCGGTCGCGCCAGCGCCGAGAACCACGCGGCGAGCGTGAGCCACGGCCAGAAGGGCCACAGCACGACGCACGTCGCGAGGAAGAGGATCCCGAGGCCGACGCGGAGCGCGAGGACGTGGCGTGGGGTCGTCGTGTCCGACGACGGCACGTTCGTCAGCCGAACTGTCGTTCGCGCCGCCATCGAGATGCACCTCCCCATGTGCCCGCAGGGAGCGCGAGCCGTGACTCCGACTGTGCAAGCACCGTGCGCGCGTCGATCACACGACGTCGGCGGGACGCGACGCGATGGACGCGTGGCTCTCGGCCGCGGCGCTCTGCGCGCTGCCGCCGTCGCGCCACGGTCGCCGAGCGCCGACTCGGCGCGCGCGGCGTCGCATGGACACCGTCATCGCGAGGCCCACGATCGCGGCGACCCCGGCGGCGACGTTCGTCGCGATGAAGACTGCGTCCTGGATCAACCAGCTGTAGAAGGCGAACCCCGTCGAGGCGCAGAGCTGCCCGACGAAGAGGAAGCGCGACACGCCTTCGCTCGTGCCCTTCTTCCACTGCGAGCGCAGCTGCCAGAAGAGCGTCGCGACGAGCGTGAGGGCGCTGGCGATCCCGAGCGCGCGCGTCGCGTCCATCGCCGTGGCCTTGAGCAGCATCCATACCGCTGCTCTCGCGCAGCGGCGCGTCGCATGTTGGGTCGGTTGGGATCCTTCGCCGCGCAGCTGGGGCAATCGATCTCGGCGAGGCGCACGGTTCGCTCCGTTTCCAGCGGATTTCCGCCGGCATGCTCGCTGCTGTGGTGCCTCCGCGTGGAGATGTTGGGCCGAGCGGGTGTCGTCGACGTCGGAGGCTGTGAGGTCGCTTTCGGCGAGCTCGGCGAGGGGCCGCCGATCGTGATGCTGCACGGGCTCGGTGACACCCACCACACGTTCCGGCGCATCGCGCCCGCGCTGGCCAAGCGCCATCGCGTGCTGATGCCGGACCTGCCCGGACACGGCTCGTCGGGACGTCCCGAGGACGCGCCCTACGACGCGCCGTGGTACGCGAGCACGATCGCGTCGTTCATGGAGCGCGTCGGCGTTCCGTCTGCTGCAATCTGCGGTCACTCGCTCGGCGGCGGGATCGCGCTGACGATGCTCCAGGAGCATCCCGAGCGGATCGAGCGGCTCGCGCTGATCGCGCCCGGCGGGATGGGCCGCGAGATCAGCTGGTGGCTGCGGCTGAGCGCGCTGCCGATGACGCGCGCGCTGCTCGGCTGCCTCGTCGCGCGTCGTTTCGCGACGCGCATGGCGGTGCGCTGGGGACCGGCGCGGTTCGCCCGGCCCGAGCCCGAGGAGCTCGAGCGCTACGCGCAGATCGCGGCGCTGCCCGGCACCGCGGTCGCGCTGCACCGAACGATCAGCGCGTGCCTCGACATGCGCGGGCAGCGCACGACGTTCTGGGACGCGGCGGGCTCCCTCGCGTCGCTGCCGCCGATCGCGGTGCTCTGGGGCGAGCGCGATCCGATCGTTCCGTTCGCGCATGCCGAGGCGGTGATGGCGCGCCTGCTCCACGCGAGCGTGCACGGCTATGCGGGGTGCGGTCACTTCCCGCATCTCGACGATCCCGCGCGCGTCGCGCGCGACCTGTCGGATTTCCTGGGTGACCCCGCGCGCCCGTGCTGCCAGCTGCGCACCGCGCCCGGCGCCGCGCTGGCGACACCGTCGGCGACCGAGCGCGCGTGCGACCCGACCTGGGCGCCCGCGCTCTCCGTCTCGGCCTCCTGACTGGAGTGCTCGCCCCGCAGGGCGTGTACGGGAGCGCGCCCGGCGCGCGGACGGAAGCGCCCGGAGCGGGCGAGCCGATTTTTAGACAGCCTCTGATTTGAGGATGAGCGCCCGCGGCGTGCGCTTATCGCGCGTCGCCTCGACGGACGCGCTGCACGCCGGTGCGGCCGGGGCGCGGGCGTTCCGTGCGAGGCAGCGTCGGGGCGTCCTCGTCGACCTCGCCTTCGTCGTCGAGCGCCGCCTCGTCGGTGATCGACGCCGACTCGAGCGTCGCCTGCCCGACGAGCTGCGGCACGATGCCCGAGGCGATCGCGTCGCGGTCGATGTCGCCCTCGAGCCCGCTCTCTTCGTCGTCGTCCAGGAACGAGCCGCCGCCCTGCGTCGCGAGCGCGAGGGCGTCTTCGCCGAGCTCCTCGGGGTTCTGCGAGTCCGGGTGGTGGTCGTGATGGACGTGCTCGTGCCGCCGCACCGTCACGCCCTCGTCGTCGGCACGCCCGTCGCGATCGAGGAGCCGCTCGAGATCGTCCTCGCGGTGCATGCCGGCAGGGTCACCGGTCGCCTCCATCTCCTTGGGCACGCTGAGCGCGCCCTGGGTCGCCGGGTCGCTGTCGATCGAGCGATCGCGATCACGTCGGTTCATTGTGCTGGGACCTCCGCGGCTGAATGCGTGCAGTCGCGATGCCACGCGTCCCCGTGCACGTCGCACAGAGAAACCCCGCCTCCGACCCGGCACGCGCGCCACGGGGGTGATCTCGCGCCACGCCCAGGCGAAGTGGCACCTCCGTTGCGACCGCGGCCGCACGACGAACACGCGACGCCGACGGGGGCGAGAGGAGAAGGTGATGATGGAGACGCAGGACGAGCTCGGACGGTTGCTGGACATGGCACGCGAGTTCCGCTTCGCGATGCTGGTGACGATCGCGGAGGACGGTCACCTGCACGGGCGACCGATGACCGTCGCGGAGATCGACGACGAGGCGGGCGCGATCTGGTTCGTCACGTCGAGAACGCGGGAGTCGACGAGCGAGATCGCGCACGACTCGCGCGCGATCGTGACGATGCAGGGCAAGGACGCGTACGTGCAGTGGTCGGGACGTGCGTCGCTCGTCGACGACTCCATGCGCCTGCACGAGGTGTGGAAGCCCTCGTTCGCGTCGTGGTTCCCGAACGGGCCCGACGACGCGAGCATCGTGCTGGTGCGGGTCGACGTGGAGATCGGCGAGTACTGGGATCAGAGCGGCGGGCTGAAGGTGCGTGCGATGCTGCGACGCGCGAAGAGCGCGCTGCAGGGGCAGGACGTCGACGAGGAGAGCGCGCGCGAGGAGGACCAGAAGGTCCACGGTCGCGTCCGCGTCGCGAACGGTCATCGCCGCGACGCGTGAGGCCACGCGGCGGGACGAACGCACTCCGAGAACGAACGAGAGAGAGCCCCCGCCGACCGGCGAAGGCTCTCTTCTTCGTTCCGCGTCGGCGTCCCTCGCGCGCGCGAGGTCAGCGCAGCCGCTCCTCGTTGCGATGCTGACGCGCCGCCGCGCCGCGTACCGCGCGCGCGCGCGCTGCCGCGAGGCTCTCGACGCGCCCGCCGGACAGCCCGTACGTCGCCTCGAGG
>JALYRN010001186.1 GCA_030855295.1 Myxococcota bacterium
GTCGCGGCGAGCGCGGCGCCGTCGGGCTCGATCGCGATCGCGCTGACGTCGGTGCTGGGCAGGCCCTCGGCGCGGCCGATGCGGCGCGCGGTCGCGCTCGCGCTCTCGCTCTCGGCGGGATAGACGAGCACGCCGTCGTCGGTGGCGACGAAGATCGAATTCGAGCCCGCCGCGACGTCGCGCACCTCTTCGAGATCGGTCAGCGAGATCACGCGGCGCGCGCCGCCCGCGGTGCTGATCTGCGGGGTGGTGCCGGTCGACTGCACGGCGGTGGGGCCGCACGCGACGAGCGCGAGGCCGAGGACGGAGGCGAAGGAGGCGCGACGACGCATGCGGCGGGAGTAGCGAAGGGCGCGGCGCGCTGTCAAACGGCGCGCGCGAGGAACGCGTCGGCGGCGGCGAGGTACGCGGAACGCTGGGCGACCAGGTGACGCACGTGCTCGCCGTTCGGGAAGAAGAGGCGCTCGACCGGGACGCCCTCGCGCGCGGCGGCGTCGGCGAAGCGCTCGACGTGCGCGGCGGGGACGAGCACGTCGGCGTCGCCCCAGACGAGCAGGAGCGGAACGCCGACGTGCGCGGCGCGCATCGCGGCGAGGCTCGACTCCATGAAGCGCACCTGATCGGGCGCGATCAGGTGCCAGAGGCCGAGCAGCGCCGCGACCGGCGGCGTGAAGAGCGGGTGCGTGTGCGCGGGGCGGAGACCGAGCGCGGCGAGGAGGCCGGGGAGCATCGCGCGGCTCGCGTACTTCGCGGTGAAGCGCGGCGTGACGTGCTCGGGGAAGCCGGGCGCGGAGTCGAGGATGGTCGCGCGGTGCTGCGCGCGGAGCGCGGGATCGAGCGTGTCGAGCAGCGCGCGCGCCGACCAGAACCCGGCGTTGCTGAACGCGTGGATCGCGAGCGGGAGCGGGCGCTCGGCGTGGGCGCGCGCGAGACGATCCGCGAGCCGCTGGCCCTCGCGCGCCCAGCCGCCGCGGCGCGACATCGCCTCGAAGCTGCGCGGGGCAGAGACCATCGTCTCGGCGCCGAGGCGCGACTCGTAGTGGCGCGCGAGCCCTCGGAGCTGGCGCTCGCGGGAGCCGTGCCAGCCGAGGATCAGGATGCGAGCTCGCGCGCTCACGCCGCGTTCGGCGCGCGGCGCTCGAGCCACTCGAGGACCGTCGCGGAGTAGTTCACGCCATCGAGGCGCGACATCTGCTGGATCCCGGTGGGGCTCGTGACGTTGACCTCGGTGAGCTTGCCGCCGATCACGTCGAGGCCGACGAACCAGAGGCCGTCGGCGCGACAGCGCGGACCGACCAGCGCGACGATCTCGTGATCGCGTTCGTCGAGCGCGATCTTCTCGACGGTGCCGCCGACGTGGATGTTCGAGCGCACGTCGCCGCGCGCCGGGACGCGCAGGATCGCGCCGAGCGGCTCGCCGTCGAGCAGGAGGATGCGCTTGTCGCCCTGCGTGACCTCGGGGATGAACTCCTGCGTCATCGCCACGCGCCTGCCGTTCTGCGTGACGGTCTCGATGATCGCGTTGGTGTTGAGATCGCCCTCCTGCAGGAGGAACACGCTCTCGCCGCCGGCGCCGCTGAGCGGCTTGAGCACCGCGCGGCCGGAGGCGCGCTCCAGGAAGCGCTTGATGCGCTTCTTGTCGTTCGAGACCAGCGTCGCGGGCATCACGGCGGGGAAGTGCGTCGCGTAGAGCTTCTCGTTCGCGTCGCGCAGGGCGCGCGGATCGTTGACGACGAGGGTCTTGCCGCGGAGGTGCTCGAGGAGATGACAGCCCCAGAGGTAGTCCGAGTCGAACGGCGGATCCTTGCGGACGAGCACGACGTCGACCTCGTCGAGCCACGCGTCCTCGGGCGGGCCGAGCACGATCGGCGCGGCGGCGTCGTTGCGCATCACGGCCTCGCGCACCCGCGCGCCGAGACGCCAGCCGTCGAGGTAGAGGTCGGTGATCAGTGCGTGATCGACGCGGTGGCCGCGCGCCTGCGCCTCGAGCATCAGCGCGAACGAGGTGTCGGCGTCGACTTGAACGGTCGAGACCGGATCCATGAGGACGACGATGCGCATGGGCGGCTGCGGCATGGCGCGCCGCGGAGGAGAGCGCAAGGGGCGGAGCCCGGGAGCGCAAGGGGCGGAGCCAGTCTACAACGGCGCGATGCGCAGGCATTCGGCGTGGGGCGCGCGGGCGGCGACCGCGATCGCGATCTCGATGGCGGCGCTGGCGCTCTCGGGGCAAGCGGCACCGGTCGTCCCCTCGTACGCGGCGACGTTCGCGACGGAGGCCGTCGCCGCCGATCATCCGCTGGCGTCGGCGGCGGGCGCCGCGGTGCTGGCGC
>JALYRN010001187.1 GCA_030855295.1 Myxococcota bacterium
ACTTCGTCGCGCGCAGCCACGCCCAGATGCGCTCGTGCATCGGCGCGCCGAGCGCGTCGACGATCAGCCGCTCGGCGTGCATCGCGCGCGCCCGACGATCGAGCAGCGCCGCGATCGCCTCGTCCTGCGCGGGGTCGCGGCTGTTGTGCCCGCGCCGATCGGGCGAGAGCACGGCGTGCTCGGTGATCCGGATCGCGTCCTCGGCCCGGCCGATCACCAGGAAGAACTCCGCGAGCGCGCGCCGCGACTCGTTGCGATCGCTGTCCTGCACGTGCGGCGGCCGTCGCGCCCGATAGCGCGGCACCTCGCGCAGCGCCGCGAGCGCCTCGACGAAGCGCCCCTCGCGCACGTACAGCTCCGCGAGCTCGACGTGCGGATTGCCGTACCAGCTCGTCTGCGCCTCGGTCGCGAGCTGATCGACGCGCTCCGCCTCGTCGAGACGGAACACCGAGCGCGCCGCCTCCGCGAAGTTCGTGAAGTCGACCGCGCTCTGCGATCGCGGGTCCGCCCCGTGCAGCTCCATCGCCGCGCGGCACGCCTGGTAGCTCGCCTGATCGTTGCCCGCCTCGAACTCGATCGCGCACATCGCGTTGAGCGCGATCTCGAGCTGCCGCGGCTCGCCCATCGACTGCGCCATCCGCGCGGCCTGCCGCGCGTCGTCGAAGCGCCGCAGCTTCATCAGCGGCCACGCCATCTCGGCGACCAGGTGCGGCGAGTACGTGCGGTTGAACCGCGCCATCCACGCGAGCTGCTCTTCGTAGTGCTCGAGATCCGCGTGCACCCAGATCAGCTCCTGGAGGATCCGCGTGTGCCATCGCCACGGCGCCGAGGGCCCCGGCTCCTCGCCCCACCGCCGCGTGTAGAGCTCGTACGCCTGCTGCACGTGGAAGAGCGCGCGCGGCGCGTTCGCCTCCCCGTAGTGATAGACGAACGCGAGGATGAAGTGCCCGACGTACGAGCTCGGATCCCGGCGCAGCACGCCGTCCGCCAGCTCGCGCGCCTTGATGTTCCGACCCGCCTCGGCCTCGTGCCACGCCGCGAGCTCGTCGGGCGCGGCCTCCATCCCCGGCGGCACGAAGCGCTCGATCGCGCCGATCGCCATCGGCCCCGCGAGCCCACCGGGATCGATCTCCTCGGTGCCCTGCGCGCGCACCACCCCCGCGACCGCGAGAGCGGCGACGACGGCGAGGACCGATGCGCGACGAACGTGGCTCATGCCCGAGATCACTTGCGCAGGCTGCGCCGCGCCAGCTTCTCCACCTGCATCGCGGTGTGCTCCCGCACGACCGCCATCACGTCGTCGACTCCGGGCGCGCACTCGAGCCGGTGCGTGAACACGAAGGGCGCGAGCACCTCGAGATCGTGCGGCGTCACGTGGTCGCGCCCCGCGACCAGCGCGCGCGCCTGCAGCGCCGGCATCATCAGCACCAGCGAGCGCGTCGACGCGCCCTGCAGCACGCGCTTGTCGTCGCGCAGCGAGCGCGCGAGATCGACGAGCGCCTCGCGGAACGCGGGATCGAGCGCGACGCTCTCGCGCAGCGCGCGCCGCGCCTCGATCACCTCGCCGCGCGTCACCCCCGGCATGTCCTCCGCCATCTTCAGGTGCGGCTTCGGGTACGCCGCGAGCACCTCGAGCTCGGCGTCGCGCGAGATGTGCTCCATCCGGATCTTGAACAGGAAGCGATCGAGCTGCGGGGTCGGCAGCGGATACGTGCCCGCGAGGTCGAGCGGGTTCTGCGTCGCGATCACGAAGAACAGGTCGTCGAGCGCGTGCGTGTCGTTGTCGACGCTGACCTGCTTCTCCGCCATCGCCTCGAGCATCGCCGACTGCACCTTCGGCGAGGTCCGGTTGATCTCGTCCGCGAGCACGACGTGCGCGAAGATCGGCCCGCGCCGGAACGAGAACGTCGAGCGCTCCAGCTCGAACACGTTCGTGCCCGTGATGTCGCTCGGCAGCAGATCGGGCGTGAACTGGATGCGCCGGAACGCAGCGATGCCCTGCACGCCTCCGTCGTCCGCGATCGAGCCGCCGAGCGCGCGGGCCAGCGTCGTCTTGCCGGAGCCCGGATAGTCCTCGAGCAGCACGTGACCGTCGGCGAGCAGGGCCGTCAGCACCAGCTCGATCACGTCGTCGCGACCGCGCACCGCCGCCGAGAGCCGCGCCCTCAGGCGATCCGCGACCGCGTGCGCGAGCGAGAGATCCTTGCCCCCGCTCGCCCGCGCCACAACCTGCTCTTCGCTTCCGATCGCGTCCATGTTCATTCCTTCGAAGCGCCGATCAGCGCGCCAGCATCCACGAGAACGGATCGAGCGCGCCCAGCGCGGGAC
>JALYRN010000291.1 GCA_030855295.1 Myxococcota bacterium
GCGAGAGCGCGGCCGCGGAGGGATGTCCACCGCCGCCCATCCCGGCGAGGATCGCGGCGACGTCGAGGGTGCCGTCGCGCGATCGCGCGACGACGCTCACGCGCCCCGAGGGCGCCGTCGCGATCAAGAACAGCGCATGCGGTCGCTCGATGTGGAACAGCTCGCTCGCGACCGCATCGAGGCCCTCGACCGGCGTGCTCGGCTCGATCGCCGCGATCGCGATGCGCAGCCCGCAGATGCGTCGCTCCTGGACGCGCTCGATCGCCATCGCGAGCGCGAGGCGCTGCGGAGACGAGAAGGGCGTCGTCAGGAACCGGCGCACCACCCGCGAGCTCGCACCGCGGCCGAGCAGCCACGCGAGCGCCTCGGCGTCGCGTGGCGAGGTCGTGGGATACGACAGCGAGCCGGTGTCGGTGTGGACACCGAGCGCGAAGAGCGTCGCCTCGACCGGATCGACCGGCAGCCCGCGCGCGCGGATCGCCTCGACCAAGAGCGTCGTCGCCGAGCCCACGGGCTCGACGAACACCCGATCGGCGCGCACGTCGTCGGGCGCCGCAGGGTGGTGATCCCACACGTGCACCTCGAGCGTCGGATCGCGGCGCTCGATGCGCGCCAGCAGCACGGGGATCTCGCGCAGACGCTCGGCCCGTCGCACGTCGACGATCACCAGGCGTCGCACCGCGTCCTGATCGAAGTCCTTCGGCGTCAGCCAAGGGAACCGGTCGCGGTGAAGCGTCGCGAAGTCGCGCACCCCGCGCGCCATGCCGCGCGTCATCACCGCGACCGCGCCGGGATAGAGCTTGCACGCGGCCATCGCCGCCGCGAGCGCGTCGAAGTCCGCGGACGCGTGGGTGACGACGATGTCCACGGTGCACTATGTAAGCGCGCCGCGCGCGAGCGCCTGCCGCCGCTCGCGGCGCGGAGCGCGCCGATGCGCTCAGAAGAGCTCGTCGACCGTGCCCGTGATCTCGCCGAGCGTGCCGGCGACGCCCATCGCGCGCAGCGCGGTGTTGAGCACCACCGCGGGATGCAGGTCGCGACCGGTGAGCACGACGTGCTGGCCCGAGCGGAGGCCACCGGCGCGGCCCGCGATCATCATCAGCGCGTGATCGACCGAGTGGTTGGGATCGCCGCCGCCGTCGCCCGAGCGTTGGTCGTCGCGCGTCAGGCCCTTGCCGCCCTCCATCGCGAACACGGCGACGGTGCGATCGAGCACGTTGCCGGTGCCCTCGACCGAAGCCTTCAGCCGCTCCAGCACCTGCGCGTACACGTCGACGAAGAAGCCGTTCGCCGCGTCCAGGTTCTCCTGCGCGGACGCGTGCTGCACCTCGCCGTGGAGGCCGCCGATCGCGCTCCACTGCTCGTGGCGCATGCCGGGACCGGTCATGCCCGACGCGCCACCGAGCGTGACGGTGCGCGTGATGTCGCATGCGAACGCCATCTCGATCAGATCGACGTAGAGGCTCGCGCGTGCGCGCTGATCGGGCAGGTCGGTCGCGAGGTCCGCAGGATCGCTGTCGGGGTGCATCGGATCCGCGCAGCCCGCGCCCATCGACGGCGTCAGGTCGGCGAGGCGGGTCTCGAGCGCGCGCATGCGCGTCAGGTGCTCGTCGAGCGTGCGCCGGTCGGCGGCGCCGAGCCGTCCCTGCAGCCGCGTGATCTCGTCGCGCGCGTACGAGAGGCTGCTGACGCGCAGGCGGCGCTCGAGATCGGCGCGCGGATCGGGCGCCGTCGCCGGCACGTACTCCATCACCAGGCTGCGGTACGCCGACGCCGGCGAGACCTGCGGCGTGATCCCGCGGAACACGAATTCGGGCTCGTCCGAGAAGCCGCGGACCTCCTCGTAACAGACCTGGTGACCGCCCGGATTCGGATCGAGCTGGTAGTAGAGGAACGGCAGCCGCGTGCGTTCGCCGATCGCCTGCGCGATCAGCTGATCGGGGGAGAGCGCCTGCGGCCTCCAGGTGGGCTCGAGCCATCCCGAGCGCATCCCGGTCATCACCGCGTAGACGGCCTGCCCGTGATAGTCGACGTTGTATCCGCCGGGCGCGTCGATCGGCGGCGCGAACAGACCCGACACGATGCTGACGTCGCTCGCGACGCCGCGCTCGCCGAGCGGCGTCAGCACCGGCGTGACGTCGTAGTCGAAGCCGGCGCGCGTCGGCGTCATCGCCTCGGCGCGCGAGCCGCTCACCACGAGCGCAGTCGGCGTGTGCATCAAGAAGTAGCGGCACGGCAGGGCGCCGCCGTCGGCGTACGCGTCGCCGTTCTCGTTCAGCATGTGCTCGAGCAGCGGCAGACCGATCACGGTGCCGAGCGCGCCCCGCAGCATCAGCCGCCGGCCGAAGGTCCCGCGTGTCATGGCGCGTCGTCCTCCCGGCGCAGGCGGAACGCGGGGTCGAGCACGACCGCGATCATCAGCGCGCGGAAGTCGTGATCGGCACCCTCGAACGAGCCCTGCAGCCGCGCGATCAGCGCGCGATCTCCGGACGCCGCCGCGTGGCGCTGCGCGAAGCGCACGACGTGCTCGACGCCGCACTGCGCGAGGTCGCCGGAGCCGTCGACGATCGAGGTCAGCTCGCGCGGGCTCGCGAACGTCTCGCTCCCCATGCTGCCGGTGCCCTCGATCGCGCAGCTCGCGTTCTCGGTCTCGACCTCGCGGTAGCGACCGAGCCCGTCGAAGCGCTCGAAGCCGAAGCCGATGCCGTCGATCACCGCGTGACAGCCCGCGCACGCGCCGCGGCTGCGGTGCGCCTCGTACGCGTCGGACTTGCACGCTCCCGGCGCGACCTCGACGCCGTCGTCGATGTCGACGTCGGCCGGCGGCGGCAGGATCGGGATGCACAAGATGCGGCGCGCGATCATCGCGCCGCGGCGGCTCGGCAGGGTCTCGACGGTGCGGGTCGAGCTCAGCGACAAGAAGCTGCCGTGCGTCAGGAGCCCAGCGCGCTGCGCGTCGTCGTACGCGACCCAGCCCGGCTCCGCAGGCGTCGTCGCGAGCCCGTAGTGCGTCGCGAGCGCGGGCGTGACGAACGACTCGGTCGACACGAAGAGATCGCGCCAGGACGCGTCGTCCTCGAAGAGCGCGCGATCGAGGAGCGCGTCCGACTCCGCGAGCATGTCCGCGGCGAGCGCGGCGTCGGTCACCAGCATGCGGTCGTAGCGCAGCCACATGCGATGGAAGCGGCGCATCTGCTCGTCGGCGCGGGGATCGGCGGCCATCTCGCGCGCGAGCGTGGCGAGCGTCGCATCGTCGAGCCCGCCGCCCTCGTCGGCGATTCCCCCGACGCGCTCGAGCAGCGCCGGCGTCGGCGCCGAGCCCCAGAGGAAGTACGACGCGCGCGCGAGCAGCTCGTAGGGCTCGAGGCGCCGCAGCCCGTCGCCGGCGTCGGTGCCGATCTCGGTGCGGTAGACGAGCTCGGGGCTCTGCACGATGCTCTGCACCACGAGCCGCGCGCCGAAGAGGAAGTCCGCCTCGGCCACGAACGGCATCGCGAGCGCGACCAGCGCGGCGGCCTCGTCGCTCTCCATCGGCCGGCGCCAGAGCCGCAGCGCGACGGTGCGCGCGAGGGTGTCGAGGCAGCCCGACGGATCGACGTCGGCCGTCTCGGCGCAGGGAGCGAGCTCCGCGACGCGCGCGGGATCGGCGACGAAGTCGCGCGCCACCTCGAACGCCATCGCCTCGAGCCCCTCGACGAACACCTGGCTCGGCGTCTTGGTGAGCGCGTCGGTGTCGAAGAGCTCCTCCTCCGCGCCGGTGATGCGGCTCGTCGCGGTCGCCGGATCGGGCGGCAGGTGCCGCGCCGCTGCGCCCTCGACGCCCAGCACGTCCGCGAGCGTCGCGTCGACCTCTCGCACGCTCAGCCGCGGGATCGCCGTCGTGACGGCGCGCACGTCGATGCCGACCTCGCGATCTCTCCCGGCGCCGCGTGGCCCGCGCGCATTGCTCTCGACCACCCCGGTGCACGCGATGCACGTCGAGGAGCCGAGGACGAGCGCGACGAGCAGGCTGCGGCCGGAGGTCAACTCGTCTCCAGGCTAGAGGACTCGCGGACGATCGAGCAATCCCTCCACGGGGGCGGCGCGGAAGCGAGCCTTCCACGATGCCGCGGGGCGGACGTCTCGCTCGCCGGTGTGGTCGGGCACGCGTCGAGAAGCAGTTCTCTGCTCGTCGGGGCTGCCGTAGGATCCGTCGCATGAGAGGTCCCTCGCCCCGGCGCGGTCGGCAGTGTGCGATCGGGCTCGCGTGGGCGGTGCTCGCGCTCGTCACCGCGTGCGATCAGCCGGTCCAGATCGGGCAGGCGTGCGATCTCAGCTCCGACTGTCCCGAGCCCTACGTGTGCCGCTTCGCGCGATGCCGCATCGCGTGCCGCGAGTCGCGCGACTGCGGCCCGGGCAACCGATGCGTGACCGGCGACGAGGGGCTCCTCGTGTGCACGGTCGACGACGAGCGGAGCTGCGCGACCGACGGCGACTGCCGTGGCGCGCTCCGCTGCGCCGCCGGCGAGTGCCGCACCGAGTGCACCAGCGACGAGCAGTGCGCGGGCGAGCGGTGCGAGCTCTCGAGCGGCACCTGCATCGACGTACCGTCGGGCCAGGACGGAGGCCCTCCGTCGCTGCCGGACGGCGGTTCTCCAGACTGCACGCCCGCGCCGATGGTCTGTGGCGATCGCGTCGTGCAGGGCTGCGAGACGCCAGAGCGTACGCGCCTCCTGCGCGCGATCCTCGGGCACGATCGTGGCGAGCTCGCGCCCCTCGCAGCGCACACGTTCGGCGCCACCGCGAGGCCCACCGAGGACGGCGTCGTCGTACCGCCGCAGATCGCGATCGCAGGCAGCGCGACCGGCGCGACGCCCGGACACGGCGTCGTGGCGTGGATCGACGGCGCGGCCGGAGGAGAGCAGCGCACCCTGGCGCTGCGGCGCTTTCCGCTCGACGATCTCGCGGCCGCCGCCGACCCGGGCCTCCCCGAGATCAGCGGCGTGCGCTCGGTGGCGCTCGGCGAGGACGGGCCGATGGTGCGCGGCTGGGCCCTGTCGACGCCGCCGGCCGTGGGCGGCGGGCTCTCCGCCCACGTGCTCGAGATCCCGGGCACCGATCGGCCCTCGGTCCGCAGCCTCTCGGCGGGCTCGCCGCCCTCCGATGGTCGCGGCCGCCTCGCGGTCGCCGGCGGACGGAGCGCGATGCTCGCGAGCGACCATCCCTTCTTCTACGTCAACCGCGAGGACCCACCGGTGGGCACGAGCCTGATCCTCGGCGCGACCGACACCGCCCTCTCGGTGGAGACCTATCGCGTCGTCACGACCGATGCGCTCTCGGCGGCGCCGTACCTCGACGTCGCGGGCTCGCCCGGGCGAATCGTGGTCGCGCGTGAGCCAGGCACGACGGGCGCGATCGGCGTGTGGCACATCGGCCGCACGGACCCGACCGAGCCGATCGGAGGGATCGAGATCGTCGGCGGCATCGACGCGTCGGACGTGCAGGGTCCACCGTCCGTCGCGCCCGCGGACGACGAGGGGGTCGAGCACGTGATCGCCTTCCCGCATCGAACGGCGGCTGGGCGCGGCGAGGTGCGCTTCCAGCGCATCAGCTGCCCGCAGTTCGTGGACTGCTCGGCAGCGGCGGAGCTCGCGAGCGTGACGGTGTCGTCGAGCGCGCCGCCCGAGCGCGTTGCGCTCGCGCGCATTCGGAGCGGCTACGCGTACGCGACGCTGCAGCCGGTCGCTCGCGATGGCTCGACGGTCGTCGAGCTGCGCTGGCTCGACGAGAACGGCGCGGTGGTCCCTGCGTACGACGGTGCCGGCGCGGGCGAGCCGATCCTCGGCGCGCTGCCGCGCGCGTCGCAGCGCGTCGTCGACGTGCAGATCGCAGCGGTGCGCGGGCCCGATGCCGTCACCGTGGTCGTCGCCGCGCTGATCCGCGACGACGCGCGGGCCGAGGACGCGGTGTGGATCGGAGGGCTGCGCGCGTGCGAGAGCTTCTGATTCGTGCGGCAGCGACGCGCGCCGACGAGTGACCGCTGACGAGCGCGTCGCCGTAGATCGGCGCGCGTCGTTCTGAGAGCATCTCGCTCGTGCGCCGCTGCCTGCTCGCCCTCGTGCTCTCGATCGCCGGCTGCGGCGGAGAGCTCGGCTCGGAGGACGCTGGCTCGGACGACGCCGCGCGACCTGCGCTCGACGCGCGCGTCCCACGGCTCGATGGCGCGATCGCGCCATCGAGCGACGCGACCGTCGACCCCGATCCCGACGCCGGTCCTCCGCCCGAGCCGTGCGCCACGCGCATCACCTACGGCTCGCGCTGGATCCGCGGCGCCGATCACGCGGCGCAGCACGACGACGTCGCCGGGCGCGTCACCTGGGACGGCGTCTGCGCCCGCGACGGAGCCAACTCGTACGCCACGCTCTCGAACGGCTGGCGACCGTACTTCGAAGGCCCGACGTCCTGCATCCTCGCGCTCGACGTGCGCGGCGCGTGCGAGGCGCCGCTGCCCGCGACGTGCACCACGCGCGTCACCTACGGACCGACCTGGATGCGCGCGCCCGGTCACACCGCCGATCACGACGACGTGCCGGGGGTCGTCACGTGGGACGACATCTGCCGCGCCGCGAGCAGCGGCAATTCCTCGGCGCAGCTCTCGAACGGCTGGGCGCCGCACTTCACCGGCGCGAGCGGGTGCGCGCTCTCGTTCCGTCACGAGCAGTGCGGTGGGCTGTTCACCAATGCCGTCGTCGCGACCGACTGCCCGGATCCCGGCGTGACGCACGACGGCACCGAGTACGTGATGGCGTGCACCGGCGGTCTCTTCCCGCTGCGCAGCTCGCCCGATCTCGTGCACTGGCGCGAGCGCGGACAGATCTTGCCGGCGCGTCCGGGCTGGGCCTCCGACTCGCTCTGGGCGCCCGAGATCCATCGCGTCGGCGATCGCTGGATCGCGTACTACAGCGCCCGCCGCGCTGCCGACGGAGCGTTCGCGCTCGGCGCCGCGACAGCGTCCTCCGCGCTCGGCCCGTACTCCGATCTCGGCAGGCCGCTCCTCACCGAGCCGCACCCCGGCATCATCGACGCGCACCACTTCGAGGCGCCCGACGGACGCCACTACTTGCTCTGGAAGCTCGACGGCAACGCGGTCGGTCGCTCCACACCGATCTTCATCCAGGAGCTCGAGGACGACGGCGTCACGCTGCGCGGCTCGCGCACACAGCTGATCACGAACGACCGCACGTGGGAGGGCGCGCTCGTCGAGGGCGCGTGGATGATCTTCCACGAGGGCACCTACTATCTCTTCTACAGCGGCAACGGCTACGCGAGCGCGAGCTATGGCGTCGGCGTCGCGCGCGCGTCCTCGCCGCTCGGCCCGTTCACCAAGGCGAGCGCGCCGATCCTCGTGAGCAATTCGTCGTTCGGCGGCCCCGGCCACGGCTCGATCCTGCGCGGCCCGAGCGGGGACTGGGTGCACGTCTACCACTCGTGGCTCGCGGGCAGCGTCGGCAGCGCGCCCGGCCGCGTGGTGCTCGTCGACCGCATCACCTGGAGCGACGGCTGGCCGCACATGTTCTCGGCGCCGTCGCCGCGCTCGCAGCCGCTGCCCTGAGCGCCCGCTACCGCTCGCCCGCTCGGGCGCAGCGTACGTTGCCCTGGTGCACCCAGCCGACCGACGGCGCGCGCACGCGCGTCCAC
>JALYRN010000292.1 GCA_030855295.1 Myxococcota bacterium
AGCTCGGCGTGGCACGCGCCCGCGCACATCGCGTCGCCCTGCGCGACCGAGGGGCGCAGCTGCCCGCTCGGATCGCCCTCGTGCATGCCGTGGCAGTCGGTGCACGTCAACGCGCCCTCGCTGGCGCAGCGCGACAGCAGCAGGCCCTGGTACTCGTACGCGGTCAGCCGCGGCGTGCCGTCGCCCCAGAAGCGCGGCTCGAACACGCGCTCCTGATCACCGATCGTGGTGTCGTGCCAGAGCGGGCTCGAGTAGAGCGCGAGGTCGTCGCCGGGCACGAAGGGATCGCCGCTCGCGAGGAACGCACCGACGTCGTCGGTGATCCGCTGCCCATGGCAGCGCCCGCACACGTCCGCGCGCTGCTCGGGAGGCAGGCGCGCCGGCGAGACGATCGTCGGGTCGCCGTCATCGTGGTCGGTCAGGTAGTGCAGCCAGTAGCGCCGGAGCGGATCCGCATTGCGCGCGGCGTGCTCGCCGCCCGGGCCGTGGCACGCCTCGCACGCGATCCCGAGCTCCGCGACCTCCGTCGTGAACCGCCCGGTCGCCGGATCGAGCCCGGGATCGGGCGCGACGTTGTGGCAGAACACGCAGTTGTCGTTCCACCGCGTGACGTGGCGTCGGTAGTCCGCGCGCTCGATCGTGCGCGCGCCGAGCCCCGCCGGATCCGGCGTGAGGAACGCCGCGTTCATGTGGAAGAAACGCGCCTCCTCGACGTCCCACGCGATCGGCAGCCGCCACCACGCGTCGCCCTCGCGCGCGAGGAACTGCTGGTAGCGATGCGAGCCCACGGTGCGCTCGACGATCGCCCGCTCGAGCTCGACGCCGTCCTGCTCGATCGCGATCACGAAGCGCCCCTCGTCGCGCGTCATCCGCGCCTCGAGCCCGCCGTACGAGAGCGTGCGCCCGTCGAACTCCCCGAGCACCGCCTCGTCGCTCGCCTCCTGCGTCATCGTGCGGTGGAACGTGCGCGCCCACGACGCGTGGTGATCGGGGTGACAGCGCTGGCACTCGCCGGAGCCGACGTACGTGCCGTCGTGCAGATCGCGCGGCGTGGCGAGATCGTTCGCCACCGCGCTCGCCGCCAGCCCCGCGAGCGCAGCGATCGCGCCGACGCCGAGCGCGCCGGCGACGATGCGCGCCCTGCCGCCACCGGCCCGCGCGCTCATCCGAGCTCGAGCAGCGTCCTCTCGACCCGCTCGAGCTCCGCGAGCCCGATCCGCCGCATGATCGCGCGCGCCTCGCGCAGCCGCTCCTTCGCGGTGTCGACGTCCCCGCGCTCGACGAGGTGCTGCCCGAGATCGAAGAGCACGCGCGCCGCGTCCTTCTCGTCGCCGATGTCGCGGAACAGATCGATCGCGGTCAGGAAGCTCTCCTCCGCGCGCCGATCGACCTCGTCCGCCCCGTGGAACAGCGTCTGCGCGCGGAGCTGCCCCATCGCGCGGTGCGCCAGCGCGATCGACTCCTTCGCGCCGTACTCCTCCGCCATCGCCAGCGCGCGCGTCAGGATCTCGTCCGCGCCCTCGTCGCCGCGGCGCAGCGCCACGAGCCCGAGGTTGCGCTCGACCTCCGCGATCGCGCGTCGATCGCCGAGCTCGTGCGCGAGCGTGCGCGCCTCCGCGAGGCACGTCTGCGACTCCTCGATGCGCCCGCTCCGGCAGAGCGCCTCGCCGAGGTTGTTCAGCACGAACGTCTGCGTGCGCCGGTCCGCCATCTTGCGGCCCTCCTGGAGCGCCGCCCGCCACGCCGCCTCGGCGCGATCGACGTCGCCGCGCTCGAACGCGACGATCCCCAGCGTGTTGAAGGACTGCATCACGCCCGCGCGATCACCGATCGACTCGCGGATCTCCAGCGCCGCGCGGAAGCTCTGCTCGGCGTGATCGAGGTTGCCGCGCGCGTGCTCGATCAGGCCCATCGTCGTCAGCGACACCGCCTCGCCGCGCACGTCGCCGTGGCTGCGGCGTATCTCGAGCGCCTCGCTCGCCGCGTTCAGCGCGCTCTCGAGATCGCCGCGCAGCCGCTCGACCTGCGCGAGATCGTCGAGCGTGCTCGCGACACCCCGCAGATCCTCGGCCGCGCGGAACAGCACGAGCGCGCGCACCAGCAGCGTCCGCGCCTGCTCCTCCTCGCCTCGCATGCGGTGCACGCGCGCGATCCGGTTCATCGCCGCGCCGCCCTTGCCGCGCGCGCCGACGCGCCAGCTCACCTCGAGCATCTCCGCGAAGGCGGTGGTCGCCTCGTCGTAGCGACCCAGCGTCGTCAGCAGCGACCCCAGCACGTGCAGCGCGTCGATGCGGCGCGAGATCTCGCCCTTGGGCACGAGCTCGAGCGCCTTCTCCACGTGCCGCAGCGCGCTCTGAGTGTGCATCTTGGCGAGCTCGTCGCGCGCGGCCTCGAGGTACGCGCGCCCCGCGCGGCTCGACATCCCCGCCTTCTCGAGGTGGGGCGCCGCCATCGCGGCGACGCCGTCGCGCTGCATCTCGAGCGTCACGGTGATCCAGTGCGCGACGGTCGCGTGGCGCTCCGCGAGCAGCTCGGCGCCCTGCGCGCGATACACGAAGTGCCGCGTCTCCGAGTGCACGAAGCGGTACTCGCGAGCCGCGCCGATCTCGGTCTCCTCGAGCCGCTCGAGGAAGCCCTTCTCCTCGAGGCGCCGCAGGGCGTCCGCGAGCGCGTGCTCGTCCTCGTCGTCGGGCCAGAGCGTCGCCGGGGCGGCGCGATCGCCGGGCGGCCTGCGCTCCGAGCGCATCTGCGCGAGCACCGCGCGATCGGACGCGACCTCGCCGACCACCGCGGCGCGATCGAGCGTCGCCCGCTCGAGATCATCGAGGCGCATCAGGCGCGCGTGGATCGCGTCCTCCGTCGTGACCGGGAGCCCGCCCGCCTCGAGCTTGGTCAGGTCGGCCGTGAGCCCGTGCTCGTCGCGCACGAAGAGCCCCACCTCGACCAGCGCGAAGACCAGCTCGCGCAGCGCTGCCGGGTTCCCGCGAGAGCGGTGGGTCAGCGCCGCGACGACGGGCTCCGAGGACTGCGTCAGCGTCGGCAGCAGCACGTGCAGCAGCGACGCCACCTCGGCCTCGCCGAGCGGCGCGATCGGACCGGCGACCACGCCGCCGGCAGCGCTCAGCTTGGTCGCGCGGTCGAGCACCGGCGGCTCGCCCGTGACCACCACCGCCAGGGGCGCCTGCAGCGAGAGCATCACCTGCAGGAGCTCCCACGCGTCGTTCTCGGCGAGCTGCACGTTGTCGAGCAGCACGAGGATCGGGCGCTGCCGCGCATCGCCCTCGAGGAACCGCGCGAACGCCTCGCGCGCGCGGCGACGGAGCTCCTCGGGCCGATCCTCGAGCGGCATCAGGAACGGCGAGTCGGGGAAGGGCACGCCCGACAGGTGCCCCAGCAGGTGCGCCGTCTCGCTGACCGTGATCGCGTCGCTCGAGCGCAGCGTCTCGGCGACGATCGTCGCCATCTGCCCGCGCACCGAGCTCGGCGAGCTCGCGGGCGTCACGCCGAAGCGCTCCAGGATCATGCGCGAGATCGGTGCGTTCGGTCCGTCGCCCTCGCGGCAGAGGCCGTAGAGCACGCGCACCTCGGGCGCGATGCGCGCCGCGACCTCGGCCGCGTGGAAGAGCAAGCGCGTGCGCCCCGAGCCGCGCCCGCCCTCGAGCGCCACGAGCGTCGGCGCGCCGCGCGAGAACGCCGTCTCGATGCCGGATCGGATCGCGGCCGACGCGTCGTGCTGGCCGACCAGCGCCGGCTCGGCGTCCTCGACGTGCATCGGCGGAGGCGTGGTGTCGCCGACCTTGGAGGCGGGATCGTCCTCGAGCGTCGCCATCGGATCGAAGGCCGGCGCGGGGCCGACGTTCGTGCGATCGGCGCTCGCTGCGAGATAGGTCCTGCCGGTCGGTCGCGGGCTCGTCCCCAGCGCCTGCCCGCAGCTCGCGCACGCGCGGAAGGCGCGCGGGTTCTCGAAGCCGCAGTGCGCGCACAGCTGGGTCGCGGGGTTCATGCCGCGATGGAGCCACGAGGGCCCGCGCGGCGCAACGTCGGCGTGAGGCGCGACATCGGCGGCGGGCCACGATCCTCTTGGCGCCGCCGTCGCGCCGCGGTACACCGGCACTGCAAGGGGCTTCGGTGCGCAACACGTTCCTGGTCGTTCCGTGCTCGCGAGCGACGACGAGCACCAGCCGTCGCGCGATGTGCGTGGCGCTCTTGGCGCTCGGCGGCCTCGCGCTCGCCGGGTGCCCCGAGATCGCGACCTGCGCCGAGGGCGAGGTCCGCGACAACGCGATTCGGGCGTGCGTCCCGGCGTCCGATGCGGCGAGGGATGCCGACGGCGCCGAGCCGGCCGACGCCGGCCCGTGCGGCGTGGTGTGCAGCGGCGACACGCCGTACTGCAACGAGACCCTGGGCGCGTGCGTCGCGTGCCTCGACTCGTCGCACTGCACGACCCCCGGCGCGCTCGCCTGCCGTGACGACGGCGTCTGCGTCGAGTGCACGCTGCCGCTCCACTGCGAGCTCCCGGAACGCTCCCGCTGTGAGGCGAGCTCCTGCGTGGCGTGCGCGGGCACCGAGGACTGCGAGCACCTGGGGCTGACGCCCGTGTGCGACACGGCGCGCATGCGATGCGTGCAGTGCACGGGCGCGACCGAAGCGGAGTACTGCAATGCGTTCTCGTGCCGCCGGAGCGACGGCACCTGCACATCGACCCCGCGCGACAGCCGGAACGTCTGCCAGCCGTGCGAGGCCGACAGCGAGTGCATGACGGGCCAGCGCTGCGTCGTCGACTCCATCGGCGGCGTCGAGGTCGGCAGCTTCTGCTTCTACGACCAGGCGGTGGGTGGCTGCGGTGACAGCGTCGCGGCTCGACGTCCGTACTCGACGCCGACGCCCCTCGATAGCGTAGACGCCGTGGGCGCCGTCTACTGCATGCCGCCGAGCTCGACGACGTGCGCCGGGATCTTCGCGACTCGCAGCGTGGCCTGCTCGGTCGACACGCAGTGCGGCGTCGCGGACGTCGCCGACGGCTACTGCCCGACCCCGCTCTGCTCGTACCTGTGCACCGGCGACGTCGACTGCCCGAGCGGTCTCGTCTGCAGCACCAGCGCGCCGCGGCACTGCCGGCTGCCCTAGCGCGGCCGGGCGCCTGGTCCGGTCAGCGCATCGCGAGCTGGGCGCAGCGGGCCTCGGTCTGGGTGCGCAGCCGCGCCTGGCGCGCCTCGAGCCACGCCGGCTCGGGCATCGCGGGCGGCGCTTCCTCCGAGGAGTCCGCCTCGCCGCGCGCCGTGAAGAACGGCCGCGGATCGTCGACCACGTCGTAGAGCTCTTCGCCGCGCTCGAGCAGATCGCAGTTGCGGCGCTCGAGGTGGCGGACGATCCGCGGGAACGCCTCGATGCTCCACTCGTGGATGTCGTGCAGCAGCACGATGCCGCCACGGTCGCCGTGATCGCGCTCGCGGCGCTCGAGCACCCGCGTGAAGGTGCGCAGCACCTCCTCGGGGTCGCGGACCTGGAAGTCGCCGGTGCCGACGTTCCAGAGCAGCTGCGTGTACCCGCGCGACGCGAGCCAGCGGTCGATCCGCGCCGAGCGCGATCCGCCGGGCGGGCGAATCAGCCAGGGGCGCTCGCCGAGCACGCGCTCGAACACGCGCTCGGTCCCGAGCACCTGCTCCTCGAGCTCGGCGCCGCTCAGGAGCGGCAGCTGCACGTGATCCATCGTGTGGCTGCCGACGAGGTGGCCGCGCCGCACGATGTCGCGCGCGATCTCCGCGAGGCGCCGCTCGCGCGGCGTGGTCCCCTCGAAGCGCCGCGCCGTCAGGAAGAACACTGCCTTGATGCCGAGCGCGTCGAGGGTGTCGAGCAGCCCCGGCGTGTAGCGATGGTCGGGGCCGTCGTCGAACGTGAAGAGCACGAGCCGGTGAGGCGTGCCGCCGGTGATCACCAAGCCGTCGCGCATGCCCGCACCGAATGGATCGGGGGCGTCGATGTCCGTCGCGGCGCGCATCGGTGGCCGCGCCGCGGGGGCGGGCGCCGTCTCCGCCTCGACGATCGGCTCCGCGACCTCTGGGAGCGGAGCCTCGTGCTCCACCACGATCGCGCGCGGCGTCGAGGCGACCGGCCGTGTCAGGTAGGCGAGCGTCCCGCCTCCCGCGAGCGCGCCCGCGCAGAGGAGAACCCGTCCGGCGTTTCGGAGACCTCTGGCCAACATCGGGCCAGTGTAGGTAGCTGTGCGATGACAGGTCCAGAAAGGCGACCGTGCCAAGAACCGGCGGGACCTTCCGTGCACGCGCGATTGATCGGCTCGCCCGCTCCGGTCGCTTCCGTCCGCGCGCGATTGATCGGCTCGCCCGCCCTACGGGGCGAGCACTCCTGCAGGCCGCGAAGCGCGCTCTCCCGTACGCGCCCTACGGGGCGACGGGGCGAGCACTCCTGCAGGCCGCGAAGCGCGCGCTTCCGTCCGGTCCCTCCGGGGCGAGCACTCCTGCTGGGTCAGCGCGCGCCGGGTCCGCCGAACGAGAGCGGCACGTCGAACGTGACCGTGCCTCCGCGCGGCGGCGGGAACGTCCATCGTTCCGCGTAGTTGCGTACGCACTGCTGGAGCTCGTCGGGCACGTCTCCGCCGACGACGCGGGCTCGGGACACCGAGCCATCGAGCGCGACCAGGATCCGGAGCACCACCGTGCCCTCGAGATCCGGCCGCGCGCGCAGCCCGAGCTCGTAGCACTGACGAAGCCTCGGCAGCCCGCGCCGCATGACCTCTTCGATGTCCTGCGACGGCAGGTAGCCGTCCGCGCGCACCCGCGGCGCCTCCGGCACGAGCCCGCTGGCGTCGATCGTGAGACCGTCGCCGCCGACGTCTGCGACCGTGCGGAACGCCCGGCCCGACGCGTCGAACCCGGTGATCGCGAGCTGGCCGGCGCCGACCCGCATCCCCAGCTCGCCCGGCCCGCCGACCGCGACGTCACCGACCTCCCACCGGACCACGTCGGGATGGCTCACGCGCAGCACCGGCCACGCCGCGGTGTCGTCGCCGATGCCGTGCGCACGTCCGACCTCACCACCGAGCTCCGCGGCCGCGCCGTCGCTCGACCAGCTCCCTGGCGCCCGAACGACGTCCGTCCGTCCGTCGGGCCGGTGCACTCGGACCACGCCCTCGCCGACCCAGAGCCGCACGACGCTCGCCGTGCCCGCCGCCGGCGGCGTGTCGAGCTCGATCTCGTACCGCGTGGCGTGCCCCTCGAAGCGGTGCTCCGAGGCCATCACGACGAAGCGCGACTCGCCGCCCAGTGACTGGCCGCCGAACGACTGGCCGACGGTGCTCACGATCCGCCCGCGCTCGAGCGCGATGCCGACGTCGCCCGCGCGCATGCGCACCAGACGCGCCTCGCTGTCCCCACGCAGCGCCACGCCGGTCGCCGACGCGATCCGGAGATGAAGCTCCGAGCCGGCCGCCGCCTTCGCGGTCGCGCCCTCGCGCAGCTCGTCGCCGACGCGCAGCGACCAGTACGAGGCGTCGCCCTTGAACGGGCAGTGCGTCGTGTGATCGCTCGGGGTCAGTGTCGCCAGGACATCCTCGCGAGGCAGATAGAGCACCACCATCAGGTTGCTCTCGTGCAGCAGCATCGCCCGCACGGAGTCCAGCAC
>JALYRN010000293.1 GCA_030855295.1 Myxococcota bacterium
CCCCGCGGTCGCAGCGCGGACGCGAGGCCGGCGGTCGCGGTCGTGATCGGGCCCATGCGGAGCGCGAGCGGCGGTCGGCCCGCGCCGTAGCGAGCGAACAGGTGCGCGATGATCGCGTCGGACTCGTAGAGCGCGCGATCGGCGTCGTCGGGATCGACCAGGAAGGGGAACTGCGCCTTGCCGCCGCGCGCGATCACGTCGGGGCGGAAGCGCTCGCCGCCCTTGGGGCAGGGGTAGACCATGACCTCGAGGTCGAGGATCGAGATCGCCTCGCGGACCTTGCGGCAGAACGGGCAGGCCTCGAAGTCCCAGAGGAGCAGCGGCTGCGTGGGGCGGGGGCCGAGCGCGCCGATCTTGTCGCCGACGCCCGCGCGCGCGACGCTGGCCGCAGTGGATGTCACGAGATCGAGGACGCGCGCCACTCCCGCCATCTAGCACATCGGATCACGCTCAGATCAGAGCTCGATCGATCATCGGCTCGCCCGCTCCGGCCCCTCCCGTCCACGCGCCGGGCGCGCTCCCGTACGGGACCTCCGGAGCGAGCACTCCTGCTGGCTCAGAAGGCGATCGACGCGCCGGCCACGGCCGCCCAGCCCCCGTGGACCTGCTCGCCGATGGAGACGTCGACGCCGATCGGCCGCAGCCAGATCGTGAGCATGCGATCGAGGAAGAGGACGCCGACGCCGAGCGCTGGCTGCACCAGGAAGTAAGCCCAGCTCACGGGACCGATCACGTCGAACGCGAACGCGATCGCGACGCTCGGCGAGACCACGATCGAGAAGTCGGGGCGCCGCAGCAACTCGAGGTCCCACCCGACGCGGAGCCCGAGCTGCATCGAGTAGGCGCTCGAGATGTCCTCGGCGAGCGTGATCGCGACGAAGGGGCCGACCGGCGCGCCGTCGAGGTGCAGGCCGACGTCCTGCGTGATGCGGAAGGCCGCGCCGAGCGAGCCGTCGAGGCGCACGCCGGTGCCGACGCCGAGCGAGACGAAGAACGGGCGGACGGGCTCCGCCACGAACGGATCGTCCGGCGGCGCGACGTCCTCGCTCGGGTCGTCCTGCGCCCGCGCGATGCCGACGGGAGCGAGGAGGCCGACTGGAGCGAGGAGGCCGATCGCGAGCGCGAACGCGATCGCGAGACGGAGCGTCAGTCGATGAAGGGCGAGGTCGTCCACGGTGGGCGGATGATATCTCCACTGTCCTTCCGAACGCGCTCTCCTCGAGGTCTGCGATGCACACCACCGCTCTCGCCACGCTCGATCTGCCTGGTTCCGCTCCGCCGCGCGTGCTAGCCGCGTCGCCCGTGAGCGCTGCCTCCTCCGACATTGCTCGAGCGCGGAGCCGCAGCGAGGACGGCACGCTGGAGCGCGCGCTCCGCGAGCGCTTCGGGCTCGAGTCGTTCCGTCCGTGGCAGCGCGAGGCGATCGAAGAGATCCTCGACGGCAGCGGGCGCGCGCTGGTGATCGCGCCCACCGGCGGAGGCAAGTCGCTCTGCTACCAGTTCCCGGCCGCGATGCTCGAGGGCACGAGCATCGTGATCTCTCCGCTGATCGCGCTGATGGAAGATCAGGTCCGCAGCCTGACGGAGCGCGGGATCCCCGCGACCTTCCTCGCGTCGACGATCGATGCGGACGAGCGGCGCGAGCGAGAGCGCGGCATCTTCGAGGGCCGCTACCAGATGGTCTACATCGCGCCCGAGCGGCTCGCGCATGCAGGCGTGCTCGAGCGGCTCGCGAAGCTGAAGCCGCCGCTGGTCGCGATCGACGAGGCGCACTGCATCTCGCAGTGGGGCCACGACTTCCGTCCCGACTACCTGCGGCTCGGCGCGGCGCTCGCCACGCTCGCGCCGCCGCGCATCGTCGCGTGCACGGCGACCGCGACGCCCGCGGTGCGCCGCGAGATCCTCGAGAAGCTGGGGCTCGACGGCGAGGAGACGAAGGTCGTGCTGCGCGGCTTCGCGCGACCGAACCTGCACCTCGTCGCGTACGAGGCGGAGGGCGTTCGATCGCGCCGCACCTGGGTGCTCCGCGCGCTCGACGACGCGCTCGGTGTTCCGTCGAAGCCGAAGGGAGCGGCGATCGTCTACGCGGCGACGCGGAAGGCGACGCAGGAGCTCGCGGGCGTCGTCGCGGCGAAGGGGTGGCGGGTCGCGGCGTACCACGCCGGGATCGAGCCGGAGCAGCGCTCGGCGATCAGCGAGGCGTTCGCGAACCGCTCGCTCGACGTCGTGGTCGCGACGAACGCGTTCGGGATGGGGATCGATCGGGCCGACGTGCGCTGCGTCGTGCACGTGCACCCGCCCGGCTCGATCGAGGCGTACTACCAGGAGGTCGGGCGCGCGGGGCGCGACGGCCAGCCGGCGACCGGGCTGCTGCTGAGCGGCTCGGCGGACATCGCGCTGCGGCGGCGGCTGATCGAGCGCGGCGGGCGCGACGGCGGCGAGGTCGATCCGGCCGAGGCGAAGCGGCAGTGGGGGCTCTTCCTCGAGCTGATGCGCTACGTCGAGGCGGGGAGCTGCCGGCACGACTTCATCCTCCGGCACTTCGGCGACGAGCAGGAGCTGCTCGGAGGCTGCGGCCACTGCGACGTGTGCGAGCGCCTCGAGAAGGAGGGCGAGCGCAAGAGCGGCGAGGCGGAGACGCTGATCGTCCGCAAGGCGCTCGCCGGCATCGCGCGGGCGCAGCGTCGCGCGGGGATGCTCGCGATCGCCGACATGCTGCACGGCGTCGACGACGAGCGGCAGCGGCGCTTCGGGCTGAAGGAGCTCAGCACGTCGGGGATCCTGCGCGACCGCTCGGTGCCCTGGATCATCTCGCTGCTGCGGAGGCTGGTGACGGCGCGGCTGGTCGAGGTGACCACGAACGAGTACCCGATGCCGTACCTGACGGCGCTCGGCATCAAGGTGATGCGCGGCGAGGAGCCGCCGCGGGTGCTCTTGCCTCCGAACGACGCCGGCGCGGTGACGCCGACGGCCAAGGCGCGGCGGGATCGCGAGCGAGCGTCGTCGTCGTCCGAGAGCGCACCGGCGCGCGCGCTGGACGCGGCGGGGCAGCAGCGCTTCGAGCGGCTGCGGGCGACGCGGCTCGAGCTCGCGAAGGAGCAGCGCGTTCCGGCGTACGTCGTCTGTCACGATCGCGTGCTCGTCGACATCGCGGAGCGGAAGCCGCAGACCATCGACGAACTCGCGGGCGTGAAGGGCATGGGCCCCGCGCGGATCGCGTCGTACGGCGAGCGCTTCCTGCAGGCGCTCGAAGAGGCGTGACGCCGCGCGCCGGGCGCGCTCCCGTGCGCGCCCTGCGGGGCGAGCACTCCTGCCGGCTCAGGCCGTGCCGACGCGGCGGCGGCTGCGCCACAGCAGCAGCACGAGCAGCCCGATCGCGATGAAGGTGAGCTGCGGGACGCGCGCGAGCAGCGCGAGCGAGACCGCGATCGCCGGCGTGGTGTGGAGCGCCTCGGCGGAGAGGCGGAACACCAGCTCGGCGGTGCCGACCTGGCTGGGGACGAACACGCCGGTCGCGGCGGCGACGAGGTTCACGCCCTGCACGGCGAGCGCGCCGCCCACGCCGACGTCGATGCCGACCGCGTGCGCGAGCACCGCGAACTGCAGCGTCTGCACGGCGCGCCCGGCGAACATCGCGAGCACCGGCGCGGGCGCGATCAGCGGGGTGTCGCGCGAGGCCTCGTGGAAGAGGCGGGCCTTCTCGGCGAGCCGGGGGAAGCGCCGCGCGAGCAGGCGCTCGACGTCCGGGTTGGTCGACGCCACGCGCATGCCGACGCCCGAGACGACCAGCACCGCGAAGTGGATCAGCGTCGCGTACGCGAGGGTGGAGTCGGGCGAGGTCGCGAGGATCCCGGCGAGGCAGAGCAGCGAGAAGAGCCCGGCGCTGATCAGCACGTTCGCCTGGTTCGTGTAGCCCATCGCGGCGGCGACCTGCGGCCGGATCCACGCCGACAGCAGCGTCGCCTTGACGATCTCGCTCGCGCTGCGGCCTGCGGGCGAGACGCCCATCACGCCCTGCGCCGCGAGCTGCGCGAAGTAGAGCGCGCGGAAGGGGATCTCTCGGCCGCGCTCGGCGAGCACGAGCCGCGTCGAGAGGGCATCGAAGCCGACGCGCACCGCCTCGAGGAGGATCGCCAGCGGGATCCAGGCTGCGGCGGCGGGGAGGATCGCGAGGATTCGCTCGGCGCCGGCGTCCTGGATCGTCCACGCGAGCGCGGCCAGGCCGGCGATCGCGATCACGATCCGCGCGAAGCTCACGAGGATCGAGGGACGTCGCCGCGGCTCCTCCATCGACCGCCGGAGGGTGCGGCCCGAGCGGCTCGGTGTCGAGCGCGGGCACACGCGCCATCCGCGGGGCACACCCGCCGCTGGGACACACTCGCGACGACATTGCCGCGCGGCCGCCGAGCCCCGAGAATGAAACGCGATGAGCGGCAGCCACGCGGACGACCACGAGATCGACGACGCCTGCGACGACGAGGACGACGCGAGCGCGCGCGAGTCGGCGCTCGATCGCGGCGAGGATCCGATCACCGGCCGCCGGCTCCAGCCCTTCCACTCGATCGAGCGGGTCGCCGACAAGACCGGGCGCGATGCGGATCTCGTGCGCCGCTGGATCGACGCGATCGACCGGAAGGGACAGGCGATCCTCTACGGCCCTCCGGGATGCGGGAAGAGCTTTCTCGCGCGCGAGCTCGCGCGGCACCTGGTCGGCGGCGGCGACGGCTTCATGCGCCAGCTCGTGCTGCACGCGAGCACGACCTACGAAGACTTCGTGCAGGGCTATCGCCCGCTGACGCGGCCCGACGGAACCGTGCAGTGGCCGCTGGCGCGCGGCCGCTTCCTGCAGTTCGCGGAGCGAGCGGCCGAGCGACGCGGGCGCTGCGTGCTGATCCTCGAGGAGATGCACCGCGCCGACGTGGGCCGCGTGCTCGGCGAGCTCGTGCACCTGCTCGAGTATCGAGGCGAGCCGCTGCTGCTGGCGTCGGGCGACATGCCGTTCGTGATCCCGCCGAACGTGCGGATCGTCGGCACGATGACGAGCACCGAGCCCGCGGTGTCGGAGAGCGATCTCGTCCTGCGGCGCCGGTTCGCGTTCCTGCGCGTGTCGCCCGACGTGGAGGTGCTGCGGCGCTTCCACCGAGAGAGCGCGTTCGACGTCGACGGGCTGATCTCGGTGCTGCAGCGCATCCAGCAGGTGGTGCGCGATCCCGAGCGGGGGCTCGGGATCTCGTTCTTCCTGCGAGAGCGTCTCGACGAGGAGATCGAGGACGTATGGCGCTTCGAGGTGGAGCCGATGCTGGAGGCGCTGCTGGCGGATCGGCCGGCGGAGGCGGCGCGGCTGCGGTGGGATGTGGTGCGGTGGCGGATCGTGGGGGACTGAGCGAGCGGGGCGCTGGGATAGGGAGCGCGGGGGCGGAGGGGCTGAGGGACCTGGACGGTGTCGGTCGGGCGCGGGGCGCGGCTCGTCTCGCGATGACGGCCGGACCGCTGCCCATGGTGAGGTGGTGGATGGCGATCGACCGAGCCGCTGCGCGGCTCGGACGATGCGCGTGGAGCAGCGCGCGCTGAGGGTCAGCGGGCGGTGTCGCAGTCGACGTTGGCGAGGAAGGCGCTGGCGGGGGAGCCGCGCCACATCAGGGTGTCGGTGCTCTGGGCGGGGGCGAGGCGCACGGTGACCGGCGTGGGGTTGACGCTGGTGGTGACGCGGCAGGTGATCGCGGCGGCGCAGCCGTTGGTGATGCTGACGATGTGATCCCAGCCGTACGCCTGCATGCGCGCCTCGCCGCGGGCCTGCACGCACGCGGGGCGCGCGCCGGCGGCCTCGTGGGACTGCGTCTGCGCGAGTGCGATGCCGGAGGCGAGCGTCGACGCGAGCACCACGAGCAGAGCGAGTCGTCTCATGCACCGGAAGGATGGGCGCCGCGTCGCTGCTTGGCGAATTCGCGGCCCGATCGCAGGAGCCCTCTCGCCCCTGGATTCCTGCATCCCTCGGCGAAAACGCTCGGCTCTACTTCTTGTTCAGCTTCGCCTTCAGGATGTCGCTGAAGGTGCCCATGCCGCTGCCGGCCTGGGTCGCGCGGAACGTGTCGAAGTCCGCGCGCTCGGCGTCGTCCGCGGCCGCGCGGATGCTGAGCCGCGTGCGGCGATCGCTCGCCTCGATCACCTTCGCCGTGACCTCGCGGCCGGTCGGGAACTCACGCCGCAGATCCGTGCCCTGCTTGGTGCCGGTCTCCGCGTTCGGGATCACGGCGCGCCCCGCGCGACCGCGCGTGCCGGTGATCTGCACGACGACGCCGTAGTTCTCGACCTTCTCGACGGTCGCCTTGACGATCGCGCCGACCACCATGCCCGCCGCGTGATCCTCGGCCCCGACGGCCGCGCCCTCGCTCGCCGGCGCGAGCGCGATGCGCTTCCGCGCGGTGTCGACCGAGACCACGCGCACCAGCATCGGCTGTCCGATCTCGACGGCGTCCTTCGCGTGCTGGACGCGCGCGCCGAGCTCCGAGACGTGCAGCAGGCCCTCGACGCCCGGCGCGATGCGCACGAACGCGCCGAACTCCGCGACCCGGCTGACCTGCCCCGCGACCACGCGCCCGATGGGCGCGACCGCCTCGATCGCCGTCCACGGATCGCCCGCGAGCGCCTTGAGCGAGAGCGTGACCTCGGTCTTGTCGCCCTTCTTCTCGATCCCCTTGACCTGCACCTCGAGCACGTCGCCGAGCTGCACGACGTCCTCGGGCCGCACGCGATCGTGCGAGAGCTCGCGCGCCGGCACCAGCCCGTCGATCCCGCCGAGATCGACGAACGCGCCGAACTCCCGGATCTGCGTGACGCGCCCCTTCACGACGCTGCCGATCGCGAGCGTCCCGAGGATGCGCTCCCGCGAGTCCTTCGACTCGCGCTCGAGCAGCGCCCGCCGCGAGAGCACCACGTCGCGATCGTCGAGCTTGGTGATCAGGAACGTCAGCGAGCGCCCGATGAACTGCGAGGGATCCTGGGTGTAGCGATCGTCGAGCTGCGAGAACGGACAGAAGCCGCGGATGCCGCCGAGGTCGATCTCGGCGCCGCCCTTGTTGACGCCGGTGACCTTGCCCTCGACCGCGACCCGCTGCTCGAACGCGACCCGGAAGCGCTCGTTGCTCGCGCCCTCGCGGCCGAAGCGCATCCCGAGCTTGATCTGCCCGCCCTCGAGGTCGACGACCCACGCCTTGATCGTGTCGCCGACCTTGACCGACATCTCGCCCTGCGGCTGCGCGGCCGTCGGCGGGGAGCGGAGCTCGATCGACTCGAAGAAGCCCTGCTGGTTGCCCTCGAGGTCGACGAAGACCGACTCCGGGCCGACGTGGCCGACGACGCCCTCGACCTGGTCGCCCACCGAGAGCCGCCGCGCCTTGGCGATCGGGACGTCGCCCCGCGCGAAGAGGTCGGCGAAGCTCTCACCCTTGCGTTCGGTGCTGCTCATTGGAGGGCGCCGAGGGTAGCACCGCCCGTGCAAACGCAAAGCCGATCACGAGAGCTCGTCGAGGGCCGCGGCCTCGGCGGCCACGCGATCGCCGGCCGCCGCGAGATCCAGCGCGTCGCATCCGGCGAGCGCCTCCGTCGACGCCCACCGGGCGCGCAGGGCGCGCGTCAGC
>JALYRN010000294.1 GCA_030855295.1 Myxococcota bacterium
ATCGGGAGCAGCGCGCCGCGCAGCGACGCGAGCCGGTCGTCGCCGCGCGCGCGCACGAGGATCGCCGCGAGCGCGATGCGCGCTTCGCCGAGCACGACGTGCCAGCCGGTGCCGCTGTCGAAGGCGCCCGGTGGCTCGCTCGACGCGGCGCCGTGACACTCGACCATCACCGGGAACGAGATCGCTCGTCCGGGCGTGATCGCGCACGCCGCGAACGATGCGGCGCAGATCGCGCATGCGAGCGCGAGCACGGTAGGTAGGCGTCTGATCACGGGGTCTCTCCTTCTGGTTGTTCCGAGATGCCGCCTTCGTCGGGGATGCCCTGGAGAGGCGCGCTCTCGTCGACGAGGATGGCGAGCGTGGCGAGCACCGAGATCGGTGCGCCCGCGGACGCATGGATCGCGGGGACGCGCGAGGGTGTCGCCACGGGATCGAAGCTCGACACGTAGTGGAAGACCGACTGCTGCCAGCGTGTGTCGAAGAGGTTCTGGACCTGCACGCCGAGCTCGAAGAGGCGCCAGCGCGCGCGGAGCGCGACGTCGACGAGCACCACCGGATCCGCGGCGGCGCCGAGCGGCAGTGGCCGCTCGCCGAGCATCCCGATACCGAGCGCGCCGCCGAGCACGATCTCCTCGCCGTCGATCACGATCGGGTGCTGCACCGCGACGTCGACGCGCCCCGTCCATCGCGGGACGTACGGGAGCCGCTCGTCGCTCGAGAAGCTCTCCCAGCCCGCGCCTTCGGGCAGCAGGAACGCTTCGGTCCACGCGAAGCTCCCGGCGACGTCGAGCCAGCGCTCGACGCGCAGTCGCGCGAACGCGAGCGCGCCGAGCCGGCTGGACGCGCCCGCGTGCACGTTGCGGCCGCGGTTGGGATCGAAGACGAGCTCGCGATCGACGTGCGTATGGAACGCGGCGGCGCGCGCATCGAGATCCCACGTGCGGCGCTCGCGCGCGCGGAGCGCGAGGCCGGTCTCGGTCGCGATCGCGCGCGCGAACGGGGCGCGCTCCCCCTCCGAGAGCGCGATCGCGTCCGACGAGCGCGTTCCGATGCCGGCGCTGGTCTGCCACTCGAGCACTCCCGGCACGAGCGCGATCCGTAGCGTTCCACGCGGCTGGATCGAGATGCCGATCGCGTCCGAGGTGCGCGCCGGGAGGCGCTCGCCCTCGCGATCGCGATCGGGCTCGGCGCGATCGAGCGTCGCGAACGCGAAGCCATCGGCACGGACCGCGGCGCGCAGCGCGATCCACTCGGCGAAGCGCAGATCCGCGGCGACGTGGGCGCCGACGTGCGTCAGATCGATCTCGTCGTCGAAGGCCGCGGCGTAAGGCACGCCGTCGCTCGCGCGGGCACGCCAAGCGCGCGTGGTGCCGGTGTCGTGGCGTGCGATCCACCCGACCTCGAGCGCCTGAGGGAGCTCGCCGAGCGCGGCGAGCTCGGCCCGGTAGCGGCCGCGCAGCCCGACGGTGCCGGTCTCGTACTGCTGGTCGAGGGCGTCGCCGCGCGGATCGAGCAGGAACCCGGTGAAGTTCTCGCGCACGCGGAGACGTCGCCATCCGGCCCAGATCGTCTGCTCGAGCAGCGTGCCGGGTCGCGTCCACGCGAGCGTCGTCGCAACGAGAACGCGCGACGCGGAGCCGCCCTGCGAAGGATCGGGTGTGCAGAAGAGCTGGGCGTCACGGTCGGGCGCGCACGGCAGGCGTCCTGCCGTGACGTCGTCCGCGCGCACCACGCCGGCCGAGCGGAACTCCGCGAAGTGCGCGATCCCGAACACCGAGATGCGGAGCTCCCGCGACGCGACGTGCTCGTACCCAGCGTTGAGCGCGACCGACGTCGCGGCGCGGTTCGCGCCGAAGCCCGCGCCCTCGCGCAGGTCGAAGCCGATGAAGGTGCCTCGCTCCGCGCCGATCGGTGCCCACGCGAGCACGAGCCGGCGCGTGTCGAACGATCCGAGCTCACCCTGGACGCGCAGGCCCCGCCACGCGGGCCCGAGCTGGTACTCCGCCGTGCCGGCGATGGCGAAGTCCGACTGCGCGGGCGCGAAGGGACCTCCGGTCACGCGCACCGCGTGCACGAGCTCCGGGATCAGCGCGTGCGCGTCGGCGTAGCCGTGGCCGTGCGCGTTCGAGGGCTCGTTGAGCGGCACGCCGGAGACGAGCACCTCGAGGTCGCGCCCCTCGCCGGCGTCGAACCCTCGGAAGAGCACGGTCGAGGCGTGGAACGCGCCCGCGTGGTTCACGAGGAAGAGACCGGGGGCGAGCGTCAGGAGAGACTCGGCGGAGCGGCGCGGGACCGCGCGCAGAGCGCCCACGCGCAGCGTGAGCTCGGAGGGGGACGCGGGCAGCGGATCGGGGGGGCGGGGCGGCGTGATCGCTCGCGCGCGGAACACGAGATCGGAGCCGGCGTCGTCGTCGTGCTCGTGAGGATGCTCGTGGGCGTGCTCGTCGTGCGCGGCGTCGGCCCAGTCCTCGTCGGGGTCCGCGTCCTGGTCGACGTCCGTGTCCTGATCGGCGTCCGCATCCGAGTCGGCGTTCGCATCCTGATCGACCATCACGTCCGGGTCGGCAACCGCATCCGACTCGCTGGTCGCATCGGTATCCGCGTCCGCTTCCGGATCCGCTGCCGGATCGGTGTCCGCTGCCGCGTCCGGCTCCGCGCTGCGATCCGCGTCCGCTCGCGCGCGCTCGGTTCCACCCGACGCGCCATCGCGCGGGGCGCCACCGTCCACCTGAGCGGAGACCGGCGCCGGCGCTCCCCACGCGATCATCGCGACGAACGCCGCGACGCGCGCACCCCTCTCCATCGATCTCTCTGGCACAGAACGCCCCCGACTCCACGGAGCGCACCCGCGCACGCGATCAGCGCGAGCGAGCGGCTCCTTCGCGGCGATCGCCGCGCGTGATGAGCGCTCCGCTCGCGACCTCGCGCGAGCCCGAGCGATCAGCCCGTGGGAGGCCGGGTCGGCGGCGCGCGCGATCGCGCACGCTCTCGCAGCACGCCTTCGTCTCGAGAGCTCGGCGCGTCGACTGCGATGATCTCCGCGATCGCGACGGCTGCGATCGGCGGGACGACGGCAGCAGGTGCGAGCGCCGCGAGCCCTCCGTGCTCGATGCTGCCGTCGCCGTGCTCGTCGATCGGCGCGCGCGGCTCGGCCTCACGATGTTCGTGCGGGCGCGCATGATCGTGCGGCTGGATGCCGTGAGAGTGCTCGCCGACCTGCGCGTGCCGCGCGAGATGGATCACGGGAACGACCTCGAAGCCCAACGTCCACAACAGCGCGAACAGCAGCGCCGGGATCTCTCTCGCCCTCTGCGAGCGAAGATCTCGGCCGTGCCGCCGCACGACGCGACGCGCCCCGGCCGCCGCAACGCGGAGACCGGGGCGCAACGCCGTGCTGTGGAGCGAGTCGATCATCAGTCCGGACGGATCGGCAGCGGCATGTACGGGAACACGTCCATGATCCCCGGCGCGACCGGCCCGCTGATCACGCCGGGCGCGACCGGCATCGTCGGGTCGGTGGTGCAGATCACGTTCACCTCGGCGGTGAACACGTCGTCACGCAGGGTTCGCCCGTTCGGGAACGCGGTGTCCGCGAACGTCTGCCCGGCAGTGATGTTCAGGCGCAGCAGATCGGCGGCCGCCACCGTCCCACCCGCCGTGATGATCGACAGGATCGTCGGGTTGCCTCCTGCCGGCGTCGGCGTGCACCCGAGCTCCGGGATCAGCGCTCGCAGGAGCGGGTTGAGCTCCGGGTTGAGGATCGTCATCCCGTAGAGCGCGGCGTCGTTCACGGGATCGGTCCGCAGGTAGTCGTTCTTGTTGCCGCGCGGGATCAGCACCTCGTTGACGAGCGGGAGCCCGAGCCGGGAGACCTGCACCCAAGGCCCGAGGTGGTTCTCGTAGGGCGAGTCGGGCTGGCGGCGGATGATCCGGACCTGCCGCCGGCTGGAGAGCGCGTAGACGCCGACGACGCGCTCGGCGGCGGGCGACGCTCCGGTCGGCCGAACGCCGCCGGCCGCGACGTCGGTGATCGGCACCGAGAGCGCGATCGACATCACGTTGTAGCGATCGACCAGGTAGTTCGGCATGAGAGGAGGCGTGGCCCTCATCGCCTGCGGACCGACGCCGAGTAGATCGAAGACGTTGAGGTCCACCCGGAACGCCTCGCGGCGCGGCCCGGCGAACACCATCGTCGCGCCCGCGGAGCGCTCCGCCATGTCGGCGACCGCCGCGTAGTCGGGGAAGCTGAGGCGGCCGACATCCCACGGTGCGGCGGGCACATCCGTCGCGACGACGGTCCCGAGCCCCGTGCTCATGTCGCGGCGCGTGATCGTGTACGACTGCCGGACGTTCAGGTGCTCGTCCATGAGCGACGTGACCTGCCCGGTGTTGTAGAGGAACGTGTCCGGGTTGACGGTGGTCGTCGTGAAGTCGAACTCGTACGCGATGTCGGGGATCGCGTCGCCGTCGTTGTCGAGACGGATCTGGTAGAGCACGTCGTCCGAGAACTGCCAGAAGTTCGGGCCCGACGCGGGCTGGAGGAAGGGGACCCAGTTCGCGATGAGGACGACGCGGTTCGGGTCCTCCGGCGAGATGAACGCGTAGACGTCGGTGTTGTCCGCGTACGGGTCCTCGGTGATGGCGGGGGCCTCGCGGTGGCTGGATGCCGACGCGAGCGACGCCACGCCGAGCAGCGACGAGAGAACGGTGAGAGTCAGTAGAGAGCGCATGAAATTCTTTCCCTTCACTCGCCGCGATAGATCGCGGCCCCTTCGGAATCGACGATCGCGTAGACGCCCGCGCTCCGCGCGGCGCGCAGGCCGGCGGGGTCGACGAACGCCTCGGGCAGCGCGACCTCGGTCGTCGCCATCGAGCTCGTGTTGAAGACCGTGAGCACCGCGGTGCCGTCGGCGCGTCGCGAGCCGATCACGACGTTGCCGCCGCCCGGCGTCATCGTGATGCCGCCCGGAGTCCCGAGGCGAAGCCCGCTCGCGACCGTGGTCGTGCCCGACGCATCGATGCGCAGCAGCGAGCCGCGTCCGTTCTCGCCTTCGGCCAGGTGGTCGAGGGCGTAGATCGTGCCGGACTCCTCCGCCGTGAGACCCGTCGGCGCGCGGAGGACGCCGCTCATCGCGACGACGGTCGGGTCGACCGGGCCGATCGCAGACGAGAAGATCGTCTGCTCACCGGCCCGCGTCCGCCCGGAGATGATGAGCTCCTCGCAGTCGCTCCCGATCGACACCGCGTTCGGCTCTGCGATCGTGGTGATGCCGAGCGGGATCGGCGGCGTGGTGCCGGCGACCGGCATCTGCAGGATCGAGCCGACCTTGCCGTCGTCCTCCGGATCGACGACCGCGTCCGCGATGTAGAGCGTGGCTCCGTCGCAGCTCAGCGCGAGGCCGCTCGGGTAGATGAGCGGCGCACCCTCGAAGCGCACCGTCGCCTCCGCGCTGCCGTCGGCAGGCACCGTGAAGATCGCGGCGATGCCCTCGAGCGTGAACGCTGCGAAGTAGAACGTTCGTCCGTCGGGGCTCGCGACCGCGTCGGTCGGCGACGTGAAGCCTCCCCGCGCGACCTCCCTGAACATCGTCGGAGCTGCGGTCGGCAGTCCGGCGTCGTCGCGGTCACCACCGTCATCGCGGTCGTCACCGGAGTCTCGGTCCGTGCCGCCGTCCATCCCCTCGTCGGGCCCGGCGTCGAGCCCTCCCATGTCTGCGTCCGGCGCCGCGTGCTCGCCATCGCACCCGAGCGCCACGAGGGCGCCGAGCACGGCGAGCGCGGCTCGTACATTTTTGTCCCGTCTCATTCTCTCCTCCTATCCGTCAGCTGCGAGCACCGCATCGCGCTACGCACGTCGCGATCCAAGCAGCCGCGGCCTTTTCCACTCACGCGGTGCTCAGATGCGCCCGCGTAGGTGACGCCAAAGTCCGCAGTCCGGGTGTGCGGGACGATTTCCGGCTCACGCGCCGAGCGCTCGCTCGAGGAACCAGCCGAGCCCGATCAGCGCAATCGCGATCGAGCCGCCGCGCACGACCGCTCGCTCGTACCACGCCCGCCGCGCGGCCCACGCGAGCAGCGGAAGCGTGAGCGCGACGATCGCGAGCTGCGCGACCTCGATCCCCACGTTGAACGCGAGGAGCGCCGCGATGCGCTCGCCCGTGGGGAGCACCAGCTCTCGGAGCACCGACGAGAAGCCGAAGCCGTGGACGAGGCCGAACGCGACGGCAACCCACGGGAGCGCAGCGCGAGCGTCCGGCCGGATCAGGTTCCAGACCGCCACCGCGACGATCGACGCCGCGATCGCGCTCTCGACGATGCGCGAGGGCACCGTGACGACATCGAGCGCCGCCGCGATCAGCGTGACGCTGTGCCCGACCGTGAAGCCGGTGACGACGAGCGCGATGTCGCGCATCGCCGCGCGCGTTCCGATCCTCGCCGCGACGAGGCCTGCGCAGAGGAGCAGCGACAAGAGGAAGAGCACGTGGTCGTATCCGGTCACGAGGTGAATCGCCCCGAGCGCGAAGAACGCGGCCACCGTCGCTCCCGCTGCCGGTGCGTCGCCGATCGGCGCGTCCTGACGCCCCGCGCGGAGGATCGTGGCGCGCTCGCCGACGCGGACGATCGCCTCGTGCTGCGGATCGCCGCCGAACACCGAGCCGTCGTGCAGCACGAGGTGCGTGCGCGGCGCGCTGCACGTGTAGTCGAGCGTGACGCGGATCGCCTCGTGCGAGCGCATCGCCCCGTCGATCGAGACGAGCTCCGGAGCGCTGGCGCGCGCGTCGCACGGGCCGGAGTCGGAGCGCACCACGAACGAGCGCACGGCCCAGGCGCGGATCTCGGACGCGCGCGCGAGCAGCGCGTGAGGCGCCGCTGCGGCCTCGTCGAGCTCGAGCTCGTACGCGACGTCGATTGGATCGATGTCCGCGATTACGCGCGCGCCTTCGGCTGTCGCGTCGACGTGCAGGTACTTCGTGCTGCCGAGGTGGGCCGCCACCCGCGACGATGCGAGCGACGTGGCCACGACGACCACGAAGAGCGCGAGGGCGCGGGCCTTGCTCACTCGGGGCCCGCGCGCTGCGCGGAGGCAGGCTGCTCGCGCGCGGGCCGTGAGAGGAAGTGCTCGCCGTCGCGACGCGCGCGCGCGGACACGAACGCCGCGTCGACGATCGCGATCGACGTCGGCGCGCCCACCGAGAACCCGAGATCGTCGAGCGTGCCCTCGACCGTCACGACGCACTCGCTTCCGTACGCGGCACACGCTCCGCTCGTCCGCGCGTGCTCGGCCTCGGTGAAGCGCACGCGGGGCAGGAACGCGAAGTGCGCTCTTCCCCCGAGCCGCGCGAGATCGAACGGCGCGAAGAAGCAGTCGCCGCCGCCGCGACAGAGCCCCTCGACGCGCATCATCTCCCAGCGAACACGGCGCGCGCGCCACTGCTCGCGAACGCGCTCGTGCGCGCTGGCGCGCTCGTTCGGCGCGGCCGCTTCCGCCTCCAGCATCGCGGTCGCGAGCGCGTACTGATCACGCGGATCGACAGGCGTCGCCTCGACGGGGGTGCGCGACGCCGCCGCGGCACTCGTGCCGACCGGCGGTGGTGGCGCGCTCGGCGCGACCTCGCTGCCGCACGCGCCGAGCA
>JALYRN010001188.1 GCA_030855295.1 Myxococcota bacterium
CGGCGGTCGCGCGCGCGCGCGCCGCGTCCCCGAGCCAGAGCCAGAGCCGCGCGAGCCCCGCGCGTTCCTCGCCGAGCCCGGCCGGTCCACCGAGCGCGGAGATCCGCTGCACGAGATCCGCGGTCTGCGTCGCGCCGCTCCGCTCGCTGTTCTCCCCCAACGAACTCACCGCTCGTCGTCGTCGCGTGAGAGGCGCTTCTCGAGCTCGCGCACGTAGTCGCCGGGGCCACCCGGCGGCCGCACCGACTTCTTCTTCGGCGCACCGAGCAGCACGACCGGGCGCTGCTCGTCGCCGTCGAGGCCATCGAGACCCTCGAGACCATCGAGACCATCGAGACCATCGAGCGCGAGCGGCGCGCGCTGCAGCGGCACCACGCCGCGGGGCAGGCGCGCGGGCGGCGGAGGTCGCGACGTGACCGGCTCCTCGACCAGGACGTCCACGAGGCCGCTCGGCTCGTGACGATCCCGCGGCGGCTCCGACGGAGTCGTCGCGCGGTCGTCCTCGCCCACCTCTCGCGCGCGTGCGGCGTCGCTCGCGTCCGGAGATCGGCCGTGCCGAGGGTCGCGCGGGATGCGGATCGCTTCGGGCAGCGGCTCGCCGATGCCGTGCTCGGCCGGGAGGCTCAGGAGCTGGAGATCCTCGAGCAGCCCGTCCTCGTCGAGCTCGTGCGCGGGCTCGTCGTCGTCGTCGTCGTCGTGGACGTCGTCGCCGTGGATGTCCGCGACGCTGAGCTCGGACGAGATCGCGTACGGCGACGACACGTCGGGGCGCACGAGCGCGAGGTCCTCTTCCTGCACCGGCTCGTTCGGGATGACCTGCGTGACGTAGCGCGCGACCGCGCGCGGCCCGATCAGGAGCGCGTGCCGCTGCGCGAATTCCTCGAGCTTCCACGCGAGGTGCGCGGTGCTCGGCGTGCGCCGCCCGCGATCGCGCTGCAGCGCGGTGAGCACGATCTCCTCGAGATCCGGCGGATAGTCCGCGACGAACGACGACGGCGCGGCGACGTCGTGCTCGACGACCTGCGTCATGATCTGCACGTCGCTGCCGCGGAACAGACGCGAGCCGGTCGTCAGCTCGTACAGGATCACGCCGAGCGCGAACACGTCGGCGCGCTTGTCGAGCGGCTTCGCTCGCACCTGCTCGGGCGCCATGTACGAGAACGTTCCGCGCACCGCCCCCGCCTCGGTGTCCTTGCGCGCCGTGGTCTGCGCGACCCCGAAGTCCATCAGCTTCACCACGCCGTCGCGCGTCAGCATGATGTTCTGCGGCGTCACGTCTCGATGCACGATCCGCAGCGGGCGCTTGGCGCGATCGGTCCGCTCGTGCGCGTGGTGCAGCGCCTCGCAGGCCTGGATCACGATGCCGAGCGCCACGTGCAGCGGCATCGTCGCGCCGGTCTTGGTGCCCTGGCGCCAGACGTCGGCGACGTTCCAGCCCTCGACGTACTCCATCGCGATGTACCAGTGCGCGTCGGCGAACCCGAGGTCGTAGACCTGCGGCACGCTGGGGTGCGAGAGCGCGGCGAGCAGCCGCCCCTCGTCCTGGAACATGCGCAGCTGCCGCGGATGCTCGGCCAGGTGACGGAACAGTCGCTTGATCACGACGTCGCGGAAGAAGCCGCCCGCGCCCCATTGGCGCGCCAGGAAGATCTCCGCCATCCCGCCGGCGGCGATCTTCCGCACGAGCTCGTAGCGTCCGAGTCGAGGCGCGCTCATCGCAACAATGCC
Organism: Myxococcota bacterium; assembly: GCA_030855295.1. Taxonomy (GTDB): domain Bacteria; phylum Myxococcota_A; class Polyangia; order Polyangiales; family Sandaracinaceae; genus Sandaracinus. The sequence goes on from JALYRN010001188.1 coordinate 1,729, forward strand.
GATCCTGACCGATCCCCGGTCCGCACGACGTATACTCCGAGACCGTGCCTCGATTGAAGTACGGAATCTCGGCCGCGCTCGCGGCCGTCGCGCTCCTGGCCTCGTGCACCGAGAGCAGAACGCCCGGAGAGCACGGCGCAGCGTGCAGCGCGGAGGTCCCGTGCGCCGGCGGGCTGCTGTGCGTCTCCGCGTCGACCTTCCCGGGCGGCTACTGCTCGACCGACTGCGGCTCGACCGCGTGCGGCGCGGGAGGCATCTGCGATCGCGAGATGAGCCCGGCGCTGTGCCTCGCGGTCTGCGAGAGCGACTCCGAGTGCCGCGACGGCTATCAGTGCTGGCGTGGCGCGTGTCGCGCGCGCTGCGACGTCGTGCCCTCGGTCTGCGGCGCGGACGTGACGTGCGATGCCGAGGGCCACTGCGTCGGAGGCGAGTGCACCGTCGACTCCGAGTGCGGCGCGGGGCGTCGCTGCGAGGCCGGCACCTGCGTCGTCGTCGTGCCGCCGGGGGACGGCGGCGGCGAGCTGACGAACGGAGCGCCGTGCAGCGCGGACACCCAGTGCGCGAGCGCGCTCTGCCTTCCGC
>JALYRN010001189.1 GCA_030855295.1 Myxococcota bacterium
CCTCAGCACCGCGGCTCGATCGTCGATCACCGGATCGCCGACGAGACAGGTCGCGAGCCGCTGCCACTCCTCGCCGACCAGGGCGTGCGCGCGCGCCTCGCGATCTTGCAGCCATGCCCACGCGATCCCGCCGCCGACGCCCGCGGCGACGATCGTGACGCCCAGGATCACGGCGATGCGCGCCGAGCGGCGCACGCTCGGGCTGGTCTCCGACGTCATGCTGCGCGCAGCCTACCAGCCTGCGCCGCGCGTGGCCGCCGTCAGCAGGGCACGCACACCAGCGCACCGTCGAGGCGGATCTGATCGTACTGACCGTTGTCGCACGTCGCGCGGCACTGCCAGGTCTCGGTCTCGTACACGAACGTCGGCACCTGCCCCGACGGGCACGAGATGCGCGGGCGACCGGCGCACACGAGCTCGCCCCCGTAGATGCTGCCGTAGTGGATCAGCAGCTCGCACGGCGGATCACATCGCCAGGTCGAGCCGACGTAGCTCGGGTTCGTCCCCGCCGGGCAGCTCGGCGGGGGCGGCACGCAGAAGGGAATCTGTCCGACGCGGATGATCGCGACCTGTCCCGCGGCGCAGCGACCGGGCTCGCACGTCATCGGCATGTTCGCGTTGCCGTCGCCCGGCGCGATGTAGCTGCCGCCCCAGCTCGCGGGGAGATCGCGCTCGCGGTAGGTCGCCGTCCGACCGCGCGGGCACGGACCGGTGTCGCACGACGGATCGGCGACGCAGTCGGCGTCGTCGCAGTCGAAGTCGGCGTCGCAGTCGTCGTCGTTGCCGCCCCAGCACACCGTCTCGCGCGGCTCGCAGCTGCGCGGGCAGTGGGCCATTCCGATGCACGACGGATCGTCGCAGTCGAGCAGCGTGTCGCAGTCGTCGTCGAGCCCGTTGGCGCACGCGGCCGCGCCGCTCTCGTCGTTCTCGGTGGGCAGGCAGACACCGTCGGGCTCGTCGATCTCTCCGTCGCAGTCGTCGTCGAGCCCGTTGCGCAGCACCTCGCGGGTGGGCATCTGCGTGTCGAGGCAGTACGTCCACGACGCGCTCGCGCCGTCCGACTCGCAGCGCTGCGTTCCGTCGCGGCACGCGCCGACGCCTCGCGCGTCGTCGGGGCCGAGCCAGCACGGACGCTCGGTGCCGACGGCGCAGCCACAGCCGTCGTCGATCATGCCGTCGTCGTCGTCGTCGATCAGGTTGCCGCAGATGTCGGCGCGGATGCTGCCGTGCGCGAGCGGCTCCGGGATGTTCGCGTCGACGTCGCCGGGCGCGCCGCCGTCGGGCGCCATCACCGCGCTGCCATCGCTTCGCGGCGGCGGCGTCGACGCGTCGAGACCCTCGGCCGGATCGATCGCTCCGTCGGCGCGCGTGCGCGCGAGATCGTTCGACGTGCAGGCGGTCGCGGCCAGCGCGGCGAGGAGGATGACGATCGTGCGCATGACATGTGCCTTTCGATTTCAGAGCGTTCCAATCCCCCGGCCGGTTGCGAGGAACGCAAGGGGGGGTAGGGGACCCGCGCAGCGCGAGCGCAGCGAGGCGGAGTCGGGAGGGGGGCCCCGATCCGGCTCTGCCGGGCGGGGGGAGGGGCTGCATCAGCCCCTCCGAAAAACTAGTTCGGCGTGCACGTGACGGAGTTGCTCGAAAAACAGCTGGTTCCGCAGGCGTAGTTGCAGCGAGCCGCGCTGACGTGCCATCCCGACGGGCAGGACGAGCCGCACTGCGTGAACGTCCCCGCGTCGAGCTCGCAGGTGACCGCGTTGCTCGAGTGACAGCTCGTGCCGCACCCCGAGTCGCAGCGCCGCGCGGTGACGTGGTAGTTGGCCGGGCAGCCGTACCCGCACGAGTAGAACGTCGAGCCGCAGTCGGGCTCGCACTGCACCGCGTTCGGCGACCAGCAGCTGCTGCCGCACGACCCGTCGCATCGATAGGAGCGCGGGTGGTAGCCGGTCGGGCAGCTCGATCCGCAGCGCTGGTGCGTGCTGCACGCGCAGGTGCCGCAGGTCGACGCGAACGAGCAGCTCCGGCCGCACGAGCGCACCTGGCAGATGCTCGCGCAGCCCGCGGTCGTCGTCGTGCCGGGGGCGCACATGCCCTCGTCGCCACACTCGCCGAACGCCGGCCACGCGCAGGCGTCGGTGCAGGCGCGCGTCTGCGAGCCGCAGAGGCCGCACTCGCGCTCCTCCGTCTCGCCGGGCGCGCACACGCCCTCGCCGGTGCACGTGCTCCACGCGCCCCAGCCGCACGACGCGTCGCAGCTGCGGAACTGCATGCCGCAGCGGCCACACGCGCGGCTCTCGGTCTGTCCG
>JALYRN010000295.1 GCA_030855295.1 Myxococcota bacterium
CGCTCCTCGCGCACGCGCTGCTCCGCGCGCACGGCGCCAGCGCGATCCTCGCCGGTCCGCACGGGCTCTTGGTGCGCGTCACGATCGACGACCGAGATCGCGTCGTCGATCTCACGCGCGATCCCCCGCGCCTCGCCACCGCCGAGGAGCACGCCGCCGCGACAGCCGTGCTCGGCTGAAGAGTCGCCGCGGGTCAGCTACCCTGCGGCGCCATGTGCACACCCCGACTCCTCGCGCTCTCGGCGCTCGCGCTCCTCGTCACGGCGCTTCCATCGCGCGCAGCCGCGCAGAACGCCGAGGATCGACACCTCCGCCTCGGCGCCCACCTCGCGCTCGGGATGGGCGGCGACGCGGACGTGTTCACCGACACCGAGATCGGCTCGGGACGGGGCTCCGAGTCGCTCGACGTGAGCGCCGGGTTCGGCGCGCGCGCCGAGGTCCCGATCCTCGACTTCGTGAGCGTCGGCGGGCTCTTCGAGGCCTTCACCTCCGAGACGAACGCGAGCGGCGCCGAGCGCGAGTGGGCGTTCGACTTCGACGCCTTCGTGCGCCTCCGGTACGTGCTCGAGCTGGTCGCGGGAGAGCTCTTCCTCGAGCCCTACGTGCTGCTCCCGCTCGGCTTCACGTTCGCGATGCTCGACGATCCCGACGGCGACGGCGACGAGGCGTGGCCCGGCTGGAACACCGGCGTGCTCGCCGGCGTGTCGGTGTTCAGCTCGGCCCGGATCGGCGGATTCCTGGAGCTCGGCTGGCGCCACCACGAGGTCTACACGGGCGTCTCGAACGTGCCGGTGGTCGGCGACACCCAGATCTCGCTCGTCACCAACCAGTTCGCGCTCAACCTCGGCGTGATGTTCCTGCTCGAGTGATCGTCACTTGGCGTCGCGTCCGATCGTCCGCGGATCCTCGATCTCGGTCGCCGGTCGCTCGCGCGCCTCGTGGGCCCAGCCCTGGCTCTCCTCGGGCTCGGGCGCGACGTAGGACGCCATCCAGAACGACACCGCCATCGTCAGCCCCATCGCGACCATGCACGCCGTGAAGATGCCGATGCCCTTCGCCGTGTGCAGCTTCTGGATGCGGAGCGCCTCGCCGGGCACGCTGTCGTCCAGCCGCTCGACGCGGCCGTGCTCGACACCGCGGTCGTAGACGTTCGTCGTCGTCTCCATCGCATCTCCTCCGGCGAGCGTCGCGGCTCACGCCTCGATCACGAGCCGCATCTGGTGCTCGACCTTCGTCCACTTCTCGACGAGCGCCTGGAACGAGCGCGCGTGCGTCGCGTTCATCCGCCCCGCCGCGAGCGCGTACCAGCGCACCGAGATCACCCAGAGCCGAACGACGAGCACCGTTCGGCCCGCGATCTCGTGCTCGATCAGCGTGTCCCACGACTCGAACGCGGGCACGAGCGAGACCAGCCGCACGAGAGAGCGCTGCTCGCGCGCGGCGGCGTGGCGGAACGAGCGGAGTAGCTCCGCCGCCCCGAGGCGGTCGGGCACACCCGCAGGGAAGAGGTAATCGTGCATCTCGTCGTGCTCGTCGCCCGCGCGCACGCTCTCCGCGATCGCGCGCAGCGGCCTGGCCACGTCCTCGACGCCGTGCGCGCGATGCGCGGGCGGCGACGCCACCCACGCGTGCAGCGCCGACTCCAGCTTTCGCGCGAGCGCGCGCCGCACCTCGACCGGCAACACCTGCACAGGCGCACCGTCCGGGAACAGGTCCTGCTCGAGCGCCGCGCCGAGCGCCTCCTCGCGCCGCGCCAGCACCCGCTCGAGCCCCGTGGTCTCGTCGACCAGATGCCGCACCAGCGTCGGCCCGACGCGCAGCCGCTCGCCTTCATGGGTCGTCTCTAGGTTCGCCAGCTCCATCGCGTTCGTCCTCGCGACCGGGTCGAGCAACCTCGGTGCCGTCGTGCGACGGTCGGCGCACCGCTTCAATTCTCGCGGTTCTGGAGCAGTCTGTGGGATGGCCGGCGACATCGCGCGCCCCTGATCAGAGACGTGCGCGGCATCCAGCCACGGCCCGCTGACCGCGCGCGCGCCTCGGATGCGGCGAGTTGCGACTGCCGCATGTACGATCGCGGCTCGATGGACGGCGCTCCGGGAAGGCGACGCACACTCGCGATCATCGCGCTCACCGCGCTCACCACGCTCGGCTGTGGAGGCTCGAGCGCGAGCCCGGCCACCGCATCGCACACCTCGGAGGGCGTCGCTGAGATCCCCGGTCCGCCGCGTCCCTGGCCGGCGCTCTCCCGGGCGGAGCGCGCGCAGCACATGTCGGCCCAGGTCCTGCCGCGAATGCGCGAGCTCTTCGCGGCCTACGACGGCGAGCGCTACGCCGACTTCGACTGCACGACCTGCCACGGCGACGACGCGCGCGAGCGTGGCTTCGCGATGCCGAGCCCGAGCCTTCTGCCGCTGCACCCCACCGGGAGCGAGGGCCAGCACCAGACCGTGCGCGACCACCCCGAGGGCGTGCGCTTCATGTACGGCCGCGTGCTCCCGATGATGCAGTCGCTGCTCGCAGCGCCGCCGTTCGACGAGACCACCCGCGAGGGCTTCACCTGCTACGCGTGCCACCCGCACGCCGCCGACGACGCGCCGCTCGCGACGCGCTGACGAGCCGCGGTCAGCGCAGCGAGAGCTTCGGGGCAGGCACCGAGTGCGACAGGATGCGCTCCGCCTCGTGCTCGTCGAGCAGCACGAAGCCGCCGCGATCCGAGTCGTAGATGTGCGTCTCTCCGGTCGCCACGTCGAACCACCAGCCGTGCAGGCGCACGCCCTGCTCGGCCTCGCGCTCGCGCACCACTGCGTAGCTGCGCAGGTGATCGAGCTGCTGCAGCACGTTCACCTGCGACAGCCGATCGCTCGGCGGCAGCGACGCGTCGATGTAGGTCGCGCGCTCGAAACGGTCGAGGCTCGGCTTCGCGAGCTCGAGCCACTCTTCGAGGTGCGGCGCCGCGGGAAAGCGCATGCCGGCGAGCGTCGCGTCCATCGCGCCGCAGCGGCTGTGCCCGCAGATCACGACGTCGCGCACGCCGAGCACCAGCAGCGCGTACTCCACGGCAGCGGCCTCGGAGACGTCGTTCTTCGGCCCGCCCTCGGTGACGGCGGGGGCGATCAGGTTCCCGATCGTCCGGATCGTGAAGAGATCGCCGGGCTCGGTCGACGACAGCAGGTTCGGCACGACGCGGCTGTCGGCGCACGCGAGGAAGAGCGTGTCGGGGCTCTGTCCGTTCGCGAGCCGCGCGAACATGTCCCGCCGGGCCGGCAGCTCGTGCGTGCGGAAGTGCACGATCCCACGGATCAGCTTGTCCATTCGCGCCCAGGATACGCGATCGGAGGCACATCACGTCGCGTCGATGCGCGTCATCAGGCGGGCGAGCAGCCGGGCACGAGGGATGACCGGCGGCTGGCGCTCGCGCACCGGCGAGCGTGAGCCCGTCACGCTCGGGGATCGTCGGGCGTGAGCAGCTCGCCGGCGATCCTGACGCCGCGCTGCACGATCGCGAGATACACGAGCGGGAGCGCTCCGACCGCGACGAGCGAGTGGCTGCTCCCCGCCGGCCGCTGCACCAGCTCGCCGCGCTCGTGGAGGGTGCCCGACGAGTCGCGGAAGGCTCCCTGCAGCACCAGCACCGACTCGTCGCCGACGTGCTCGTGCTCGGGGAACGCCTCGCCGGGCGCGATGCGCACGAAGCCGGTGATCGCGTCCGCGACCGCCGTGCCGCCGCGAAAGTGCAGCAGCTCGACCGACTCGGCGATCCCTGCTTCCCAGCCGCCTCGCTCGTCGATCGCGACGAGCAGCGCGCGCGTGGCGTCGAGATCGAGATCGATCAGCGACGCGATCTTCGCCTCGAGATCGTCCCAGCGATGCGTCGTGCGCACCGCCGCGATCACTCGCTCGCGCAGCGCCGCGCTGCCCTCGGACTCGCCCGCGAGCAGCGCGAGCGCGCCCGCGACGTCGAGGTCCTCCTCCGCGCCCAGCTCCGCGAGGAACTCGTCGATGTCGTCGGGGCGCTTCACCGGTCGGGCTCCTCGATTCCGGCGTCCACTCGCATCCGCTCGCGCAGCGCGCGCATCGCGCCGGCGACCCGCGACTTCACGGTCCCGAGGGGCAGCCCGAGGCGCGTCGCCATCTCGCTCGAGGAGAGCCCCTCGAAGTACCCCAGCACGAGCACCGTACGGTGCGCGTCCGGCAGCATCTCCACCGCGCTCGCGACGCGCGCGCGATCGAGCGCCATCGCCGGGCTCTCGGAGTCCGGCGCGGCCCGGAGATCGCTCTCGAGCGACGACGCGCGCGCGAACCCGTGCGACTTGCGCCGGTCGAGCGCGCGGCTGCGCATCATCAGGAAGAGCCACGAGCGCACGCTCGCGCGCCCCGGCTGGTACGTGTGCGCGCGACGCCACGCCTCGAGGAACACGTCGTGGACCAGGTCCTCGGCCTCGCGGCGGTTCTTCAGCACGCGGATCCCGAGGCCGAGGAGCGCTCCGACGTAGCGATCGTACAGCGAGGCGAGCGCGTCTCGGTCGCCCGCGGCGATCGCGAGCACCAGCTCCGCATCGGTCGGCTCCGCGGCCGGGCCGCCCCCGTTCACCACCCGTCTCGGCTCGTCCCCCACGCCCATCCCCCGACCCACCACTCTATCAGAGCGGCGTGTGCGGCACTGGTGAACGAACGAGAGCATCCGAGAGAGCTACGAGCGAAGAGAACGCGCGGATCAGTCCTCCCCGGTCGCCTTCCGCCCGCGCTTCGTCTCTCCGCGCTTCTTCTTCTCTCCGAGCCGTCGCTCCTTCGCGCCCCGCGTCGGCTTGGTCTTCTTCCGCGGGATCGGCCGCACCAGCGCCTCTCGGATCAGCCCCGCGAGACGCTCGCGCGCGTCCTCGAGGTTGCGGCTCTGATCGCGCGTGACCTGGCTGACGATCACGACGCGCCCCTCGGCGTCGATCCGCGACGCGCCGACCTTCGCGCGCAGCCTCGCCTTCACGTCCGGCGCGATCGCGTCGGTGCCCCGGAGGTCGAAGCGCAGATCGACCTTCGAGCTCACCTTGTTGACGTTCTGCCCGCCCGGGCCCGACGCGCGCGTCGCGCTCCACGTCAGATCCCGCACCGGGATCACGATGCCGGGACGCACCTCGAGATCATCCATCGCCGCTCTCCGACCGCGTCAAAGGCTGTTTGAAAATCGGATCGCCCGCTCCGGGACCTTCCGTCCACGCGCGAAGCGCGCGCTCCCGTCCGGTCCCTCCGGGGCGAGCACTCCTGTCGACTCAGGGCGCCGGCGCGCCGAGGTTGCCGAACGCGCCCTCGATGTCGAGCGCGCCCGCCGTCAGCGCGACCTGCGGCGCGAGCGTGCCGAGCACCTGCCCGCTCACCACGCCGTAGCTCGCCAGCATCGGCGTCGTCATCAGCGAGGGCAGCGGGAGGTTGGGCCCACCGTCGTCGAGCGCGAACTGCGCGACGTGCCACGCCGCGTACGCGACGAACGCCGCGACCGCCGCGCGATCCGCGCTCGAGAGCGCGCGATCCGCCGACCACGCGAAGTCGCGGATCCGCACCGCGCGCCCCTCTTCCTCCGCGCCGCCGAAGCCCGGGTCCTCGCCCGCGCCGGCGCGCACCGCGAGCTCGACGGTCGCCGCGAACCGGATGCGCGTCGCGCCGCCGGCCCAGGGCCCGTTCGTGCCCTCGACGACCATCTCGACGCCGCCGAGCATCACGCTCAAGACCGTCACGCCGTCCGATGCGCCGACGGTGCTCACCGGCGGCAGCGCCATCTCGATCGACACCGACATGTCCGGCGCCACCACCATGTCCGGCGCCACCACCATGTCCGGCGCCACCACCATGTCCGGCGCCACCACTCGGATCATGTCGGGCGCGACCACCGTGTCGGGCGCGACGACCATGTCCGGCGCGACCGCGCCCGCGAGCCCACCGGCGCGCCACAGCTCGTGCGTGACGTTGTTGATCACGCGCTCCGAGACGCGGTTGCCCACCCGCAGCGTCGTCGTCGACGCGCCCGCCAGCGTGCCCTCCGACAGCGCGACGCCGCGCGTCTCGAGCGCCGCCACCGGCGCGACCGCCTCGTACGTCGTCGTCAGCCCGAAGACGATGCCCTCGGTGGTCGCGTCGACGCTCGCGAACGACGACTCGAAGTCGAAGCTCGGCGGCGCCGCCATGCGCTCGAGATCGCGCACCTCGAAGCGCGCCCCCAGCGTGCGCACGTCGATCGTCGCGAGGATCGTCGCGAGGATCGGCGTCATGTCGTTGCGGAGGAAGGCCCGGATCGACTCGACCACGTCGCCGCGTCCCGGACCGTCGATGTGCAGCTCGATCGCTTCCTCGATGTCGGCGCGGATCGCCGCGACGGGATACATCACGACCGCGTCGACCGCGCCGATCGTCGCGCTCTCGCTGCCGGGGCGCGGCGTCGCCACCAGCGCGCCGCCCGCGACGCCGAGATCGACCTCGATCACCACGCGCACGTCCGGCACGCGGATCTCCGCGGCCGCAGTCGCCGTGACGGTCGACGGCGGCACCGTCTCGACGCGCCCGAAGACCGTCACCATCGGGACCGTCGCCTCGAAGCGCAGCCCACCCGCGATCGGCCGCAGAAGCGTCTGTTCCGGATCCGTGATCTCGATGCGCTCGTAGACGAACTGCGTGTACACGTCGCAGCCGGGCGTGAGCGGCTCGTCGTAGTCGCAGGTCGTCGGATCCTTGAACTGAAAGGTGGGATCCGAGTACTTCGTGTGGAGCGTCTGCTCGATCAGCCCCTGCGATCCTCCGCGGCCGACCAGCACCGCGCGCACGACGTCGTCGAGGCTGCCGAAGCTCTCGTCGTCGACTCCGTCGTCGACGCCGGTCGTCGTGAGCCGCATCGTCACCGCGCCCTCGAGCGGCTCTCCGACCGCCTGCCACTCCTCGGACACCAGCACCGAGCACACCTCGAGCGACACGCCACCGTCGGTCCCCGTCGCGACCAGCTGCACCGTGTTGATCCCGAAGCGCGCAGGCTGCGAGACCTCGATCACCCCGAGCTCGCCGACCGGCACGACCACGCCGTTCGCGCGCACGCTCTCGATCGCCGACGGGTCACCGCCGACGATCGCGAGGAACTCGATCGGATCGCCGGGCGCCGCCGTGATCATCGTTCCCGCGGAGGGTCGCAGGCAGCGCAGCGGCGGTCCCGCGAGCGTGGGCGTGCCGCCCTCCCCGGCGCCTGCGTCCTGGCCCCCATCGCGCCGCCCGCCGCCATCGGACGTCGGCAGCGACGGAGCCCGCTCGACCTCGCAGGCAGCAAGCAGGACGACCGCGAACATCGAGCAAGCGAGACGTGACGCGCGCATCCAAGTGCCTCCGGAGCGCCGGACTCTACCAGGCGCGCCTCCGGGGCGAGCACTCCCGCAGCGCTCAGCGCGTGTATAGAAATCGGCTCGCCCGCTCCGGGACCTGCCGTCCGCGCGCGCGGCGCGCGCTCCCGTCCGGTCCCTCCGGGGCGAGCACTCCCGCAGCGCTCAGAGGGACTGCCCGCCGCGCGGCCAGCGGAAGCTCCACACCGGCGCGGAGATCCGCGAAGCCGCGATCTCCGCGAGCGAGCGCGTCCCGCCCTCCAGC
>JALYRN010000296.1 GCA_030855295.1 Myxococcota bacterium
CCGCGTACCGGAGCGCGACGGAAGCGGGCGACGCGGCCTCGCTCGGCGAGTACGTCGAGGCGTTCCCCGACGGACCGGACACGCCGGCAGCGCGCGCGCGGTGGATCGCGATGGAGTACGAGAGCGCGCGCACGAGCGCGTGGAGCCTGCGCTCGTTCGTGTCCCGCTTCCCCGATGCGCCGCAGATCGAGGAGGCGCGCGCGGCGCTGCCGCGGCTCGCGCTGGCCGACGCGATCACGTCGGCGGACGTCGGCGCGTTCACGTTCGTCATGCACGCGCATCCCGGCACGCCGGAGGCCGACGAAGCGCAGCGCCGCCGCCATGCGCGCTACGAGGACGCGCTCGAGTCGCTGGCCGTGCGGGGCGGGCGGCCCGAGGTCATCGCGTTCCTGCGCGCGCTGTTCGCGTACCTCGAGGCGCACGACGGCCCTGCGGTCGCGGTGCGCTTCCGGACGCCGAGCAACGCCTCGCTGCGGAGCTTCGACGCCGCCGTCGCGCGCACCGAGAACGAGGTGGTCGAGCCGATCGCGCCGTCGTTCTCGAGGCGCGTGTCGATGCAGCGCGAGGCGATCATCCTCGATCGACTCAACGCTGCGCTCGGCCCGCTGGTGCCGCGCGACGTCTTGCACCTCGCGCGCGGCGCGAACCTCCCCGAGCAGCCGTCGCCCGAGGAGATCGAGGAGCAGCTCGCCGCGCTCCCCGAGGACGAGCGCGACGCCGAGCGCGCGCGGATCCTCGAGCGCGCCGAGGACGAGCGCGACGATCCCGAGATCCGCATCGACTACGTCGTGTTGCCGACCGGAGACGTCTACGAGGATCGCGAGATCGCCGAGATCCCGTCGCTGCCCGACGTCGATCCTGCGCGCCTCGATCCTGCGCTCCTCGCCGCGCTCGGCATCGCGTCGCCGGGCTCGCGCGAGCCCCGCCGCTTCGCCGCCTTCCTCGTCACGTTCGTCATCGAGATGCGCATCCCCGGCGCGCCCGAGCGACACAGCTTCGTCATCACCGTCCAGCCCGACGACTCCATCTCGATCCGCGGCGGCACCGAGACCCCGACCGACGCCACCGTCTACGAGGTCCTCGCGACCACCGCCTTCGACCGCCTCGGCACCGAGCTCACCGCAGCCTTCGTCGGCACCGCGCCTCCGGTGGTCCCCTGACCCTCAGGACGTCTTCACGAGCAGCCGCAGCACCTCCGCGACGCTCCACGCCTGCGCGTGGCAGCCGCGCGGCACGTACGGCGCCTCCGCGTCGAACACCTCGCTGATCGTGCCCACCGCCGCCTCGTCCATCGCGGCCGTGAAGCCCTCGAGGAAGCCGCGCGCCTCCGCCTTCCGATCCGGGTATACGCGCAGCCACGCATCGACGAACGGCCCGATCAGCCACGCCCACACCGTGCCCTGGTGGTACGCGAGGTCGCGCGCGCGCAGGTCGCCGAAGTAGCGCGGCTTGTAGTCGGGATGATCGGGCGCGAGCGAGCGGAGCCCGACCGGCGTCAGCAGCTTCGTCCTCGCGGCCTGGAGCACCGGCTCCCAGTGCGCCCGCTCGAGCACCGGGTTGGGCATCGCGATCGCGAAGAGCTGGTTGGGCCGGAACGCGGCGTCGTCGCCGTCCTCGCCGTCGATCACGTCGTAGAGGTAGCCGCCCTCGGCGTACCAGAAGCGCCGGTTGAACGACTCGCGCGCGCGATCGGCCTGCTCGGCGAAGTGACGCGACGCCGGCTCGTCGCTCATGTCCTCGCGGAGCCAGCGCTGCATGAGGCGCAGCGCGTTGTACCAGAGCGCGTTGATCTCGACGGCCTTGCCGCGCCGCGGCGTCACCACGAGATCGCCGACCTTCGCGTCCATCCACGTCAGCTGGTACCCCTCGGCCCCCTGGCGCAGCAGGCCGTCCTCCGGATCGACGCCGATCCCGAACCGCGTGCCGCGCATGTGGTGGGCGACGATGTCGAGCAGCGTCGGCATCAAGAGCCGCAGCGTCGTGCGATCCCCGGTCGCCGCCACGAACCGATCGAGCGCGTGGAAGAACCACATCGTCGCGTCGGCGGTGTGATAGAGCCCGCCGCTGTTCCCCTCGGGGAACATGTTCGGGATCAGCCCGTCCTTCACATAGTGCGCGAAGGTGCGGAGCAGGAACCCCGCGTCCTCGTGGCGACCGGTCGTGAGCGTCAGCCCCTCGAGGCTGATCATCGTGTCGCGGCCCCAGTCCGTGAACCACGGGTACCCCGCGATCACCGTCCGGATCTCGTCGCCGCTCGCGTTCGCGCGCGCGCTGTCCTCGGCGCGCCCCGCCGGCGTGATCACGAACTGATCCGACGCGAGCACGAGCTCCGCGGCGAGCCCACTGCGCGCGCGCGGGTCGGCCTTCGCGAGCATCTTCGCGCGCCGATCGCGCTCGAGCCGCGCGACCTCCTCGTGGTCGAGCGCACAGCTCGTGCGCCACTCCTCGGTCGACGCGACGAACGCCACGCTCTTGCCTCGCCTCAGCTCCGCGCGGAAGAAGCCGGGCGTGTAGAGCGAGCCGCTCGCGTCGTAGCCCCGCGCCGCCTCGATGTGATAGCGCACCTCGTGGATGCGCTTTCCCTCGATGTGGAACTTGCTCTCGCACCCGCGCGTCTGCATCCGCAGCGGCGGCAGCGCGCCCTCGTGGTCCGCCGAGATCTCGTATCGATCTCCGACCATGCGCAGCGCGTAGTCGCCCTCGAGCGGGCCGCTGACCGGCCCCTCGTGCGGCCGGAAGTGCACCCACGGCTCGAGCTCGAGCTCCACGCTCGGCGGACCCTCGAGCAGCGAGTACGTGATGTACGTGGTGTTCTGTCGATGCGGCATCATCAGGCGCCGCTCGATCGCGACGTCACCGTGCTCGAAGCGCCAGACCGGCAGCCCGTACTCGAGCCGGAACTGGACGCACTGCACGATCGGGATCTCGGGCGAGTCGGGGCGCGCCTCGCCTCCGAGCACGATGCGGCGATCGCCGCCGAGCCTCAGCACCTCGCTCAGGTGGTTCAGCATCATCGTGCGACCGAGCGGTGAAGGCAGCGCGGCGATCAGCGCCCCGTGGAAGCGGCGCGTGATCACGCCGCTGACGGTGCCGGACGCGTAGCCGCCGAGCCCGTTCGTGACGAGCCACTCGCGCGTGACGAGAGGCCGCGACGGCGCCTCGGGATCGACCGTGCACCCGCGCGGGTGATCGCCGGCCGCAGGGCTCTCGAAACCGAGGATCCGCAGCGTCTCGTTCATCGGTCTTCCCCTGTCTGCGGCGCGCGCTTCTTCTCGGGAGGCGCTCGGAAGCGCCGTGTCTCGTCGGGCTCGGGCACGAGCACGACCGTGCACTCGGCGGTCAGATGCAGCCCGTCGTCCTGCTCGACGGGGACGCAGCCGCGCCCGCCCCACGCCGGATCTTCGCTCGCGAACGCGTTGCGCCAGCGCATCCCGAGCGGCGGTGCGAAGAGAGGCTCCGCGACCGATCGGAGGTGCTGGCACCTGCCCAGGTTGACGACCAGCAACCGATCGTCGTGATCGCCGCGGCCGAAGTAGCGCAACACGAACGCGCGCTCTCCGACGACCGCGCCGTCGATCGCGCGCCGCGCTGCGCCGCCGAGCACGGGATCGTCTCGCCGCATCGAGAGCAGCGCGCGCGTCATCGCGAGGTGCGCCGCGTTCTGCGGCTGGTCGCGCTCGGCGTGGTCGAGCTTGGAGCGCTCGAACGCGCTCGGGTCGGCGGGATCGTGCAGCCGCGCCTTCACCTCCGGCAGCGCGACCGACGGGAACTGACCCATGAACTCGGCACGTCCGACGCGCACGAGCGGCGCGAGCCCCTCGTGGTGATCCGCGAAGTACAGGAACGGCGCCGACGAGAGGAACTCCTCTCCTTGGAAGAGCATCGGAGTCGCCGGTCCGAGCAGCAGCAGCGCGGTCGCGGCCCGGTGCCTGGACGGGCTGGTGAGCTGGTGGAGGCGCCGGCCGTCGCACGAGTTCGCCACCTGATCGTGGTCCTCGAGATACGCGACGAGCCGCCGCGGGCCCACGTCGAGCGCGGGAGTTCCGCGCCGCTGCGACTGCCAGTGATATCGCTGCCCCTGATACAGGAATCCGTACTTCGCCGCCGAGACCAGCTCTTGCGGTGAACCGCAGTAGTCGAGGTAATAGGCCTCGCAACGACCGGTGAGAGCGACCGTGATCGAGTGGTGGAAGTCGTCGTTCCACAGAGCGTCGAGCCCGTGGCCACCGCGCTCGGGCGCGGTGATCGCCTGCACGTCCTGGGGCTCGTTCTCGCCGACGACGATCGTCGTCCGCGCGCCCGCGGCCTCGCGGGCCACGCGGGCGACCGCCGCGATGATGTGCTCGCCCTCGCCGAAGTCGTAGATGTTCTGCGTCGCGTCGATGCGCAGTCCGTCGAAGTGATACTCGTCGATCCAGTGACGCACGTTGGCGAGCACGAGCTCGCGCACGGGGCCCGCATCCGGGCCGTCGTAGTCGAGCGGCTCACCCCAGTCCGTCTCGTAGCGATCGGTGAACGCAGACGGCGCGATCGCGCGTAGGTAGTTCCCGTCGGGCCCGAAGTGGTTGTAGACGACGTCGAGGATCACCGAGAGCCCGACCGAGTGCGCGGAGTCGACGAAGCGCCGGAGATCGTCGGGGGCGCCGTAGCCGTGGTAGGGCGCGAAGAGCGCGACTCCGTCGTACCCCCACCCGAACCGCCCGGGGAAGTCGGCGATCGGCATCATCTCGATCACGGTGATGCCCATCTCCGCGAGCTCGGCGAGTCGCTGCGAGGCGGAGCGCCACGTGCCCTCGCGCGTGAACGTGCCGACGTGCAGCTCGTAGATCACCGCCTCCTCCAGCGCGCGCCCGCGCCACATTTCGTCGCTCCACGCGAAGCGCGTGGGATCGATCACCTCGGAGGCCCCATGCGGCCCGTCCGGTTGCGAGCGCGATGCCGGATCGGGGAAGAGCGCCTCGTCGCCGTCGATGCGCAGTCGATATCGCGTCCCATGTCCCGCGCCGCGCACGATCGTCGACCAGTACCCCGGGGAGCGCTCCGGCTCGAGCCGCACGCTCTCACCGCCCTCGATCACCAGGTCCACGCGCTCCTTCCCGGGCGCCCACACCCGAAAGTGCACCCCGCCATCGATCGGCTCCGCACCCACCGGAAGTCGCCGTCCCATGCTCGCTCGCTCTCCGTCCCGCGAACGGAGCAAGCGCCGTGCAGGGAGGACATCGCGAGGAGAGCCAGGTACAGCCACGAGGCGTGCTGCCCCGCTGGCGACAACCTGCCTCGGTCGATCGTCACGGGCGCGTGCCGCGCTCAGCGCGGTTCCCGACCGACGCCGCCGCGGAGAATCACTCGTCGTCGCGCGACGCGAGCCTCCGCGAGTGCGTCTCGAAGTATCTGCGAACGGATGCGCGATGCATACACTCGCCGTCCCACGCGAGCGCCGTCACCTGCGCGACGTCACGCGTCTGCCTCGGAGTCGCCGCGAGCGCGAGGGCCCCGAGCGCGATGTCCCGCAGTCGCGCGAGCTCGGGATCGCGCGGTGAGTACGCCGTGAGGGCCGTGCGACAGACGCTCGACTGTTCGCCCGAGAACGCCACTCCCACGTTGCCTGCCTCGTAGCTCGCCATCGCGAAGATCGGCGCGAGACATCCGCGCTCGATGAGCTCGTCGCGATCCGTGAGCTCGAGGTACTCCCAACACGGCGCGTCGAGGTCGCCGTAGTCGAGATCGTCCATGACGAAATCGTACTCGGCTTGCTGATGGAAGAAGAACACCACCGCCCGAGTCACCTCGTCCCGAACGATCAGATCGCGGAGCTCCGCGCCCTCGACAGCGTCACGACTCAGCACGTTGCGCTCGTTCCCGTGGCGCACGCGATCGTCGTCGTCACCCATCACGTCTACCGCTACCGCCGGATGCACGCGCGGTCCAGGCGAGGGCCGCGCACGGCGATCAGCCGCTCGAGGATGCACCGGGGCCGCGGGTACGAGCGAAGGTGTCGCGCGACCGCGGCGTGGCTCGCGATCGATCAAGGGGCGCGGCCGGGGTGGTGCGCGGGATCGATGGCGCCCCCGGCGCGCCTCCACCCGACCCGGAGGAGCCACGTACGCGGAGCCGCAACCACTCTCGCGATCCCGTCGCGCGGCGCATCGATGTCGCACGACCAGCCGTCGAACAGCATCGCCGACGAGCACGGATCGACCCACCGCCGCGAGCGCGGCGCCAGCCCGTGCTTGCGCGCGTTGCAGATTACGTACGCGATCGCATGCCTCACCTGCCGCGGCGTCGTCAGCACGCGGTCGTGATAGCGGTCGGCGAACACCGAGCCGGTGCGCCCCATCGCGCTGTTCACCGCGCGCGCGATCCGGACGCAGAGGCCCTTGATCGCGCGCGCGAGCGCACGTCGACTCTCCGCCTCCACCACGAGATGCCCGTGGTCCCGTTGCACCGAGAAGTGCGTGATGCGCATCCCGAAGCGATCGGCCGCCGCACCGAGCGCGCCGACCACGCGAAGGAAGGTCCTGCGCGCGCGCAGGCTCCACACGTCCTTCCGCACCTTCAGGGTGACGAGGACGGGCTCACGCCCGGTCAGCGTCGCTCTCGTGACGTGCGGCACCCCGGCCCGCGCGCCGCTCGGCGGTCGCCCGGCGCCGTGTCGCTTCCCTCCCCAGGTCCGAAATGCAATCTCAGTCTGGCGCCTGCTCGTTCGCATCCGTCGGAGTCGCGCGCCGCGCGGCCCGACTGACGCTCTTCTTCTCGAATCGGCAGACATCCGCGAGGGAGTCGAGCTCGCGGGCCGTCGAGCCGAGGACTCGCAGGACCTCGCAGTCGACGAGGCGACGACATCCTCGAGGCTCACCGGCGCGGAACAGCGGAGCGCGACTCGATTCGGCGCACATCCCCGCTCGCTCGTTCCGAGCTCGCTGCGACGCGGCGTACGCGCCTCGGGGCGCACATCTCGAGCTCCGCATGCCGCGAACATCTGTGACGTGCGCTGCTGGTTCGGTTGGAGCGTGGACCATATTCTTGCGCCGACGTGGATCGGCGGCTGCGCGGCGAGCGCGGACCGGGCCCGCGCGGTCCGATACTCCCGCGCACTCGGATCGCGTAGAGTCCGCCGCGATGGGGCTCGGCTCGATCCTGCTCGGCGTGTTCGCGCTGGTGTGCATGTTCGGTGGCTTCGTGCTGACGTTCGTGCCCTTCCTCGGGACGATGCTGTCGTTCCTCGCGCCGGTGCTCTCGGTCGCGGGGATCGTGCTGGGCGGGATCGCGATGTCGCGCGCCAAGGAGATGGGCGAGAACGACGGCACCGCGATCGCCGGGCTGGTCGTGAACATCGTCGCGTTCATCCCCGCGATGTTGGTCGCGGTGACCTGCGGGCTCTGCAACACGGTGTGCACCGGGATGATGCTGACGCCGCACGATCCGAATCAGACGTCGTGGTGGCTGCGCGACGGCGGCGGGGCGTCCCCGTTCGATCAGCTGTTCCGCGACGCTGGCACCGGGCCGATGCCGCACGTCGGGCCGGTCGGCCCGACGCCTCCGCCGGCGTTCCCGCCGCCGCCGATCACGCCGAACGCGCCGCCGCCGAACGATC
>JALYRN010001190.1 GCA_030855295.1 Myxococcota bacterium
CTGCGCGAGCGTGCGGCGAGAGCGCCAATCGAGCCGCTGCGCCACGCGTGCGCGAACGATCGGCCGGCCGACCGGCAGGCCGCGCACGGTCGCCGTGAGTTGGGACGGCGCGTGCATCAGCTGCGCGCGCATGACGTCCGCGGAGCGACGGAGATGATGGAGGTCGTGTCGACCGTCGTCGGAGCGATCCTGATCCTGATCGTGCTCCGGGAGATGTTCCACCAGCTCTTCCATCCCGCGGGCTGGGGCACGCTCAGCGAGTCGATCGTGCGTGGCGTGTTCCTCGCGGCGCGCGCGGTCAGCCGGCGCGGCGGTAGGCCGCTCGAGCTCGCAGGCCCCGTGGGACTGCTGTCCGTGATCCTCACGTGGGGCGCGCTCCTCGCGTTCGGGTGGGCGCTGATCTACCTGCCGCACCTGTCGACCGACTTTCGCTTCGACGACGGCGCGCGGGTCGCGGGGGAGCCGCGCCTCGTGACCGGGCTGTATCTCTCGCTCGTGACCCTCGCGACGCTCGGCTACGGCGACGTCACCCCGATCACGACGTGGATCCGCATGCTCGCGCCCATCGAGGCGCTGATGGGGTTCGCCTGGATCTCGGCGGGGATCACCTGGGTGCTCTCGCTCTTTCCGGTCCTCGCTCGCAACCGGGCGTTCGCGCAGGAGGTCCACCTGCTCGCCGAGAGCGACGTGCTCGGCGCGGCGGGCCTGCATCGACTGGGTGAGACGCGCGCTGCGGCGCTGCTCGAGCGGCTTCGTACGCAGACGATCACGGCGCGCATCGACATGGTTCACTTCTCGGCCGCGAAGTACTTCCGCAGCGGCGACGACCGCACGTCGCTCGCCGACGCGATGCACCGGCTCGAGCGGCTCGCGCGCGAGGCGCAGGACGCGTCGCTCCCCGAGCCCGTCCAGCTCCAGGGTCAGCTGCTCGGTCGCGCGCTCGAGGACATCGCGCAGACACTGTGCGAGCTCCTCCTGCGGTGCTCCGAGCGACCGACGCGCGAGGCGCTCACGGCGTACCGGCGATTCGAGCGCGTCGGCTGACGCTCGGCGGATGGTCGCGCGCGACCCGCAGCTCGCGAAACGTGCTCTGGATCGATCTCGATCGGTCACGCTTCGGGCCGAGGAGACGCGCCCACGGATGAGCGAACGATTCGACGAGCACACCGCGACCATTCGATTCCGCATCCGGCCCTGCGTTCATGGCGACCTCGAAGCGCTGCAGTGGATGGGCGTCTTCGCGGCGCAGCGAGAGACGATCCACGGCGTGTGGGCGAAGCAGCTGGAGGGTCGCGCGCGGATGCTCGTCGCGGAGGCGTCGTCGTTCCCGGTCGGGCAGGTCTGGGTCGATCTCGCGCCTGCGCACGCGGCGACGCTCTGGGCGCTGCGCGTCCTTCCCGGGCTGCACAACGCCGGCATCGGACGCGCGCTCGTCTCGGCCGCGGAGCGGGTCGCGCATCGCGCGGGGCACGAGCGAGCGCGCCTCTCGGTCGCGCTCGACAACCCCGGCGCGGAGCGGCTCTACCAGCGCGTCGGCTATCGTCGCGTCGGCGAGCAGCGCAGTGAGATCGTGCACCGCGCGCACGACGGATCGCGCGTGGTCACGATCGAGCAGCAGATCGTCCTCGAGAAGGCGCTCCTGCCGGCGGGTCAGGACGGCGACTGATCGCGATCGTGCCGAGTTGATCGACGTCTCTCCGACGGCTATCAGAGCACCCGGGGGGACCGATGGGCAGGACACCGGGTGTCTGGGTGACGTACTCGTACTGCGTCTCGCTGCTCGTCGTGTCGTGGCGCCTGCGCTCGTCGCCGGTGTTCGTGCCCGACGGCACGAGCCGCATCACGCCGGGGCTCCCGTACACTCTGATCTCCGTGGTGTTCGGGTGGTGGGGCTTCCCGTGGGGCCTTCTCTACACGCCGATGGCGGTCGTCGAGAACCTGTCGGGCGGCACTCCTTTCGACGCCGAAGAGGGTGATGGCGGGCTGCACGATCCGCTCCCCGTGCGCGACACCATGACGTGCCCCGCGTGCGGTTCGACCGAGACGACGTTCGTCCTGGGCCGAAGCCGCTGTCTGAGCTGTCGTCACGTCGTCGAGTGATCGCCTTGCCGACGCGAGCCCGGGTATGCTCGGCGCGCGAGGTGAGCGATGAGAAGCGCCGGACTGATCGTGATCGCGCTGTGCGCATGGGGCTGCGGCGGCGAGGTCTCTGGTGATGGTGGTGGTGATGCCGGCGTCGGCGGCGATGGAGCCATCCGGAGCGACGGTGGCGGCGCGGCGAGCGACGGCGGCGGCGCGG
>JALYRN010001191.1 GCA_030855295.1 Myxococcota bacterium
GCGCCGGGCGTCGGCGCGATCGATCGCCGCGCCGCGGGCGGCAGGCTCGAGCCGAACGGCGACAGACGGCGGCCCGGCGGCGAGGTCGGCGTCGCGACGGGCGCCTTCTTCGCGCCGAGCGCTCCGAGGATCGCATCGACGTCGCTGTCGTCGAAGGCCAGGTCCGCCGCGTCCTCGAGCTCGACGTCGACGTCGATCTCCCAGGCGCTCGGTCCCTCGCGCTCCTCGCTCTGCGGCGCCTTCGCCGCCTGCGCCTGCGCCTGCGCCTGCTCGCGGCGACGCTTCTGCTGCACCTTCACGACGTCGCGTCGGTACGTGCCCTCCTCGATCTGTCGCGCGATGCGCTGCCAGTACGTCTGGTAGGTGCCGTAGCGCGCCATCAGCATCTGCGTCCGGAAGCGCAGCGCGGTGTTGCGCGGCTGCTGCTTGCGGAGCAGCTCCAGCACGCGGTCGAGCTCCTTGCGCGGCACCGTCGGCTCGAGCTTCTCGAGGCCCTGGAAGAACTGCTCGTAGAGCGACTTCACGCGCGAGAGGCGGACCTCCGCGTCGTGAAGCATCTGCTCGTACTCGCCGGGGCTCATCGAGTCAGGATCCCCTCAGAGCGGCGTGATCCGGAGGTTGTCGAACCAGAGCTCGGCCTGCCAGTCGTTGAACGCGAAGTGATCGTGGCCCGTGCCCGCGAGCGGCCGCGGATCGTCCATCGAGACGAGCTCCTCGTCGTCGACCCACGCGGTGATCCGCGAGCCGACGCGCTCGATGCGCATCCGGTAGGTGCGGCCCGGCACCACCGGCCGGCGCGCGCCGACCACGCGATCGGGCGCGTGCTCGTCCATGCGCGCGATCGCGTTCGTGGTGTTGCCCCACCCGCCGAAGATGATGACGTAGCTGGTCGCGGTGTAGCTCTCGGTGGTCGCGCGCGAGCTGCCGTCGCCGAAGACCTCGACCTTGATGTCGCCCTCGGGGCTCTCGCTCCGCACATCGAACTCGATGCGCACGTCGCGCGGGAGGGTGCGGCTCAGCCAGAGCGGGCGGTTGCGCGCGTTCCGGATGTTCAGCTGGCCATCGACGATCCGCCAGCTCGCACCGGTGTTGTGCCAGGTGTCGCCGAGCTCCTCGCGCTCGAAGTCGTCGGTGAACCCCTCGGGGCCGACGCCGGGATCGCCCTGCGGAGTGCACCCGGCGCCAGGCGCGACGAGACAGAGGAGCGCGAGCGCCAGCGGCGTCGCAGCGACGAGAGAACGATTCCAGGCACGCACGGAGGCGAAATCTAGCTCAGATCGTGGGCGCGTGGAGCGCTCGTTGCGGTCGATCACACGCGCGCTCGATGATCGGCTCGCCCGCTCCGGTCGCTACCGTCCGCGCGCGAAGCGCGCGCTCCCGTACGCGCCCTACGGGGCGAGCACTCCTGCAGGCCGCGAAGCGCGCGCTCCCGTTCGCGCCCTCCGGGGCGAGCACTCCTGTTGGCGCTCGCTTCCGTCCGCGCGCGAAGCGCGCGCTCCCGTTCGCGCCCTCCGGGGCGAGCACTCCTGCAGCGCCGCGAAGCGCGCGCTCCCGTTCACGCCCTCCGGGGCGAGCACTCCTGTTGGCGCTCGCTACCTCGCGGTGCTGGTGATCGCCCGGGCGGCGCCCGACATCGCGCTTCGCACGGCGCCCTGCAGCGCCTGGCTCGCCAGCCTCGACTCCTGGGCGGCGCGGGCCCCGGACGCACGCTCGGACCCCGTCGCCGCGCCACTGAGCGCCGCGCGCAGGTTCCGCCCCGGCTCGTCCATCAGCATGATCGAGACCTCGCAGCGCACCTGCAGCTCGCGCCCGTGCGCCTGACGCTGGACGCGGTTCACGGCGCCCTCGAGCCGCATGCGCGGCAGGTGGCGGCGCGCGATCTCGCGCTCGGCGGTCGCGCTCGGCGGTCCGTCGGGGATCGCCGCGACGCCGCGCAGCACGAGGAGGTGGCGCTGCACCTCGCTCGAGAACATCGAGGTCAGGCGATCGGTGTCGAAGCCGCTGCGGTTCTGGAGGTCGCCGACCACGACCACGTAGCGCACGCTGCGCCAGTCCACGTCGCGCTCCCGCGGGAGCATCTCGATCGACGGCATGCGCAGCGGATCGCCGGTCGACGCGCGCGTGCTGGCGCGGGGGGCGGCCGCCGGCGCGGTGCCGAGCGCTCGGATCGCGGTCTGTGCAGCGTCACGGACCTCGCGGGAGCTGTCCGAGAGCGCGCGACGGAGCGAAGGCAGCGCCTCGGCGTTCCCGAGGCGACCGAGCCCCGAGGCCGCGGCCGCGCGGACGGCGGG
>JALYRN010000010.1 GCA_030855295.1 Myxococcota bacterium
CGCTGGGGATCGATCCCGCTCGTTCGCGCCCCGCTGCGCGAGGTACTCGACACGCTTCGTCAGGAGTTCCCCTGGATGCTCAAGCCGCGTGAGTAACCCGGAACGAACTTCCGATCCGATGTACTAGCGAGGGCGAGGCGACCATTCAGGTCATCTTCGAGCCTGGCACCGATCCCGACATCGCGACCGTCAACGTCAAGAACCGCGTCGATCAGGTCATGAGTCTCCTCCCGGAGCTCGTGCGCCTCGAGGGCGTCATCGTCATGTCGGTGCAGCCGAGCATGCTGATGTACGTCAATCTGTACAGCACCGATCCGAGCGCGACCGAGACGTTCCTCTACAATTTCGCGAGCGTCCACCTGATCGCGGAGCTGCAGCGAATCCCGGGCATCGGCCGCGTCGCGATCCTGGGCAACCGTCAGTATGCGATGCGCATCTGGCTCCGCCCCGACCGCATGCGCGCTTACGGCGTCTCGACCGAAGAGGTGATGGAGGCGATCGGCCATCAGAGCATCATCGGTCGACCCGGGCGAACCGGTCAGG
The DNA here is from genome assembly GCA_030855295.1 of Myxococcota bacterium. Lineage (GTDB taxonomy): Bacteria > Myxococcota_A > Polyangia > Polyangiales > Sandaracinaceae > Sandaracinus. Next base: position 544 of record JALYRN010000010.1, read on the forward strand.
CTTCCGGTCGGACCGCACAGTCGATCGAGTACGTGCTCACCTATCAGGGCCGCTACAGCGAGCCGGAGGAGTACGGGAACATCATCGTTCGCGCGACCCCCGAAGGCGAGATCCTGCATCTGCACGACATCGCCGAGGTCGAGCTGGGCAGTGAGTTCCAGAGCATCTACTCGAACCTCGACGGGCACCCCTCGGCCGCGATCGTGCTCAAGCAGAACCCCGGCAGCAACGCGAGTGAGGTGATCGACGAGGTGAAGGAACTGCTCGAGGAGCTCGAGCACACTTCGTTCCCGCCGAACATGCACTACGCGATCAATTACGACGTATCGATGTTCCTGGACGCGTCGATCGAGCAGGTGCTCCACACGCTCGGCGAGGCGTTCTTGCTGGTCGCGCTCGTGGTGTTCGTATTCCTCGGCGACTGGCGCTCGACGCTGATTCCGACACTCGCCGTGCCGGTGTCGCTGATCGGTGCCTTCATCTTCATGCAGGCGTTCGGCCTCACGATCAACCTCATCACCTTGTTCGCGCTGGTGCTCGCGATCGGCATCGTGGTCGACGATGCGATCGTCGTGGTCGAGGCCGTCCACGTGAAGATGAAGGAGGATCACGTCGGGCCCTACCAGGCGGTGCAGCGCGTCCTCGGCGAGATCAGCGGCGCGATCATCGCGATCACGCTGCTGATGGCGGCGGTGTTCGTGCCGGTCGCGTTCATGAGCGGGCCCGTCGGCGTCTTCTACCGGCAGTTCTCGATCACGATGGCGTCCTCGATCGTGCTCTCGGGCGTCGTCGCGCTGACGCTCACACCGGTGCTCTGCGCGATGATCCTGAAGCGCCACGACGGCAAGCCGAAGCGGCGGACTCCGGTCGGCGTGCTCATCGACGGATTCAATCGCTCGTTCGAGGCCCTGACGCGCCGATACGTGCAGCTGCTCGGGCACATCGTGACGCGACGCACCGTCACGTTCGGAATGCTCGCCCTCTTCTGCATCGGTATCTTCGGCGTGAACCAGATCTTGCCCGGCGGCTTCATCCCAACCGAGGATCAGGGTCAGATCTACGCGATCGTCCAGACCCCTCCCGGCACCACGCTCGAGCGGACGAACCAGGTCACCCGCGAGCTCCAGACCATCGCGCGAGAGGTCGAAGGAGTGGAGTCGGTGTCGGCGCTGGCCGGGTACGAGATCCTCACCGAAGGGCGCGGACCCAACGCCGGAACGTGCCTGATCAACCTTCGGCCCTGGGCGGAGCGTACGCGCTCGGTCGACGAGATCGTGGAGGAGCTCGAGGAGCGCATGCGCGACCTCGGCGCGGTCGTCGAGTTCTTCGAGCCGCCCTCGGTCCCCGGCTACGGCGCCGCCGACGGGTTCGCGTTCCGCCTCCTCGACCTGGCCGAAGAGACGGACTACCAGGAATTCGATCGCGTGAATCGCGAGCTCATGGACAGCCTCCACGAGCGTCCCGAGCTCGCTGGTTTATTCACCTTCTTCGCTGCGAACTATCCGCAGTACGAGCTCGTCATCGACAACGAGCTCGCGATGCAGAAGGGTGTGTCGATCCAGCGTGCGCTGGAGAACCTGGACATCCTCGTGGGCAGCACCTACGAGCAGGGCTTCATCCGATTCGGTCGCTTCTTCAAAGTATACGTGCAGTCGCTGCCGGAATACCGGCGCATGCCCGCGGACATCCTCGATCTCTTCGTCGAGAACGACCGCGGGGAGATGGTGCCGTACTCCGCGTTCATGACGATGCGCGAGACGCAGGGGCCGAACGAGCTCACGCGGTACAACCTCTACACCTCGTCGGCGATCCGCGGACGGCCTGCGCCGGGATACACGAGCGGCGACGCCATCGCTGCGATTCGCGAGGTCGCCGCCGAGACCCTGCCGCGCGGCTACGACGTCGCTTGGGAGGGCCTCTCGTACGACGAGTCACGTCGGGGCAACGAGGCGATGCTCATCTTCCTCGTCGTGCTGGCGTTCGTGTACCTGGTCCTCGCCGCGCAGTACGAGAGCTTCATCCTACCCTTCGCCGTCCTGCTCTCGCTCCCCCCGGGTGTGTTCGGCGCGCTCGTGCTCCTGCGCGCGCTCGGCCTGGCGAACGACATCTACGCGCAGGTCGGTGTCGTCATGCTGGTGGGGCTGCTCGGCAAGAACGCAGTGCTGATCGTGGAGTTCGCCGTGCAGGCGCACCAGAAGGGGCGCTCGGTGCGCGACGCCGCGATCGAGGGTGCCAGGGCGCGCTTCCGACCCATCCTGATGACGTCGTTCGCGTTCATCGCCGGTCTCGTCCCGCTCGTCAGCGCGAGCGGCCCGGGCGCGGTCGGCAACCACACGATCGGCGCCTCGGCGCTCGGCGGGATGCTCTTCGGCACCATCTTCGGCGTCGTGCTGATCCCCGGGCTCTACTACGTCTTCGGCACGCTGGCCGAGGGGCGCGCATTGATCAGGGACGAGGACTTCAACCCGCTCACCGAGCCTGCGCCGGAGCCCGAGCCCGAGCACCGCGACCTGGGCACGAACGAAGACCCGGACCGCGAGGAGGACGGAGCGTGATGGACACGAGCCGTCGTACCGTCCCCGTCTGGGCGCTCGTCGCGGCGTGTTGGCTGCCGATCGCGGCGTGCATCCCGACGCCGCCGCAGACGCCGCGGCCGGCACGCGCCGTCGTCCCCGAAACCTTCGGCGGGGAGGACGGACGAGCGCCCGCGGACGGGGCTGCGGCCACCACGGCGCCGAGCTCGGCAGAGATGGACTGGCAAGAGCTCTTCGGCGATCCGCACCTCGTCGCGCTGATCGATCTCGCGCTCGAGGAGAACCAGGAGCTCAACGTCGCCGTCCAGGAGATGATCGTCGCCAACAGCGAGGTCATGGCGCGCCGCGGCGAGATCTTCCCGAGTCTCTCGGCCGGGCTGGGGGCGGGCGTCGACCGCGTCGGGCAGCACACGAGCCAGGGCCAGAGCGACGAGCACCTCGAGCTCTCCCCCGACCTCCCGAGCTTCTCGCTCGGGCTCTACGCGTCGTGGGAGATCGACGTCTGGGGTCGTCTCCGCGACTCGGCCGATGCCGCGATGTATCGCTATCTTGCGAGCGCGCAGGGCCGCAACTTCATGATCACGCGCCTCGTGGCGGAGATCGCCACCCGCTACTACGAGCTGCTGGCGCTCGACCGTCAGCTCGCGATCCTCGCCGACAACGTCCGGCTCCAGCAGGACGCGCTCGAGATGATGCGCCTGCAGCAGCAGGCCGCGCGCGTCACGATGCTCGCCGTCATTCGATTCGAGGCGCAGCTGCGGGGATTCCAGAGCCGTCAGTACGAGGTCGCGCAGCAGATCCTGGCGACGGAGAATCAGATCAATTTCCTGGTGGGCAGGTTCCCGCAGCATGTGGAGCGCAGCGACGCGGACTTCCTCGCCATCACACCGCCGCTCGTCCACGCCGGCATCCCGGCGCGGCTCGTCGAGAACAGGCCCGACGTGCACCAGGCCGAGCTCCGGCTCGCCGCGGCGCAGCTCGACGTGTCCGCGGCGCGGGCGCGATTCTATCCGTCCCTGAGCGTCGATTTCGGCGCAGGGCTCCAGTCGTTCGACATCGTGCAGATGTTCACGTCACCGGGCTCGCTCTTCTACGGCCTCCTCGGAGGTCTCACGGCGCCGCTGCTCAACCGCAGCGCGATCACGGCGGACTACTTCGCGGCGAGCTCGGAGCAGATGGCGGCCGTGCTGCGCTACGAGCGCACCATCCTCTCGGCGTTCGTCGACATCAGCACCGGGATCGGTCTCGTCCGCAACATGGGCCGGGCCTACGACATGCGTACGCAGGAGGTGGAGCGACTGCAGGAGTCCGTCGAGCTCTCGACGCTGCTCTTCAACGCAGCGCGCGCTGACTATCTCGAAGTGCTGACGACGCGCCGCGACTACCTGGAGGCACAGATGGAGCTGGTGGAGACGAAGCAGCGGCAGCTGGCCGCGACGGTGACTCTGTACCAGGCGCTGGGCGGAGGCTGGCGCCAGCGAGAGCAGCGTTCGGATCCCGAGCCGATGGGGGCAGTGCCGTGAGCATGCGTGTCGCAGAGTCGTTCGTCGCAGGCTGTGTCGCGCTGATGTCGCTGGGAGGGTGCGGCGGGCCCGAGGCCCACGCGGAGGAGCGGGAGCTCGGTCTCGACGTCACCAGCGTCGTCCGACAGGACATCGAGATCGTGCGCGAGCACGTGTGTCAGATCAGAGCGAGCCAGCACATCGAGGTGCGCGCGCTCGAGAGCGGTTATCTCCAGGAGATCTTGGTCGACGAGGGAGAGCGCGTGGAGCAGGGGCGGCACCTCTTCCGAATCCTGCCGGTGGTCTATCGATCCGAGCTCGCGCTCGCGACGGCGGAGATGCGGAGCGCCCAGATCGAGTACAGCAACACGCAGATGCTGCGCGAGGGCAACGTCGTCTCGCCGAACGAGCTGGCGCTGGCGGAGGCCCACCTCGAGCAGCGCGCCGCCCAGCGGAGCCTCGCGCGGGCGCACCTCGGTTTCGCCACGCTCGATGCGCCCTTCGACGGCATCGTCGGCCGGCTGATGGTCCGCCGCGGCAGCCTGGTCGAGGAGGGAGACGTCCTGACGATCCTCTCCGACAACAGGCAGATGTGGGTCTATTTCAACGTGAGCGAGCGCGAGTATTTCGCGTATCGCGCGGAGCACGACGTCGGCGATCCCGTCCCCGTGCGGCTGCGGATGGCGAACGGCGAGATCTTCGAGCAGCCGGGGACGATCCAGACCATCGAGGCCGACTTCAACAACGAGACCGGCACGATCGCGTTCCGCGCGGGCTTCCCGAACCCGGGCGGGCTCCTCCGGCACGGCGGGACAGGTCAAATCCTGACGACGAACACGCTGCCGAGCGTCCTCGTGATCCCGCAGGAGGCGACCTTCACCGTGCTCGATCGCGACTTCGTGTTCGTCGTGGACGAGGACGAAGCGGTGCGCTCTCGCGAGATCACGCTCGGGGAGGAGCTCCCCCACCTCTACGTGGTACGAGACGGCCTCGAGGAGGGTGAGCGCGTGCTGATCGAGGGCCTGCGGCGCGTGGGAGACGGCGACCGGATCGAGCCCCGGATTCGCGATGCGCAGGAGGTGCTCGACGAGCTCCGCAACTTGCCCGCGGAGTAGACGGCAGGAGTGTTCGCTCCGAGGCCGAACCGGAGCTGTGCTCCGCCGAGCAGCCATCGTCCGTTCGCCTGGGGCTACGCGCGCAGGACCGTCGCGCGGCTGGTGCGATCGATCGCGGTCCTTCACCTGAAAGCGAATTCTCGCCGCACGCGCTCACGCCCCCCCGCGAGACCGACCACCACCTCGACCTTCACCCGTTCGAAGTCATTATCAGCACGAGCCGCAGCACCGGCTCCTCGGTGTGCGTCGAGACCAGCATCAGCCGGCCGCGATGCTCGAACGCGCGCAGGTGCCGCGGCTCGATGCCGATGTCCTCGAGCAGCACGCTCCAGGAATTCGTCGCCGGGTCGTAGACCTCGACGCTGCGCTCGGGCGCGAGACCGCCCTCCCCTGCGCCGGTCCCGCCGACCAGATACAGCCGCTCGCCGATTGCGACCAGCTGCGGGTTGAGCCGCGCGCGCCGCGGGCACGCGATCGGCGCCCACGTGCGCGCCTCGAAGTCGAACGCCTGGCAGTCGGTCACGAGCTGGAACTCGCCGGCCATGCCGCCGACGACGTAGTAGCGATCGCCGAGCACCGCGCCGCCGAACGCGCGCCGCGGCGCGGTCATCTCGACGGGCACCGTCTCGAATGCGCCCCCTTCGGCAGGCGCCGAGAGGATCGTGGTCAGGTGCTCGAACGCCGCCTCGCCCTCGCGGCTCGGATCGTAGTCGAGCCCTCCGAAGATCCAGAGCCGATCGCCGTGGCGCGCGAGGCCGAACTGACTGCGCGCGACCGGCAGCGCGGCGCGCGGCTCCCAGCGATCCTCGGCGATCACATAGTCGAACGACTCGGGGTGCGTGCGCGCGACGGTGCCGTCGTGACCGAAGCCGCCGATCGCGACCGCGCGCGGCGCGCCGGGCACCGACGCGGTCTGGATCGTCTGCCGCGCGAACGGATAGTCCGCGCCGCGCGACCAGGTCGACGACGCGAGATCGAGCACGTGGTGCTCGGCCGAGAAGTGCTGCGGCTCGAAGTCGTGCTGCTCGAGGCTGACGTTGCCGCCGAAGAGGTGCAGGCGATCGCCCTCGAGGATCACTCCCTGCCGGTTCTTCGTGCGCCCGGGGTACGGCATCTCCATCGCGACCACCCGCGGTCCTTCGCTCGGCGTGATCGCGATCGACTCGACGTGCTGCGTGCGCGGGGCGTCGGTCATCCCGCGGATGCCGCCCACCGCGAGCAGCTCGCCCGGCGAGCGCGCGACGAGGTGATGGAAGAAGCGCGGGAACGCGAGCGAGCCCACGACCTCCCACGCCCCGCCGTCGAGACGAAGCGCGCGCACGACACCGTCGCGCGTGCTCGCGAAGAGACGATCGCCGACTCCCTCGACCGCGACGCCGAACGCATCCTCGGGCAGCTCGGGCGCGCTCGACCACGCGCCGCTCCCGATATCGAGCACGTCGACGCGCCGAGACACCTCGCGCGACTCGTCCATGCCGCCGACCGCGACCAGCTTCGAACCGATGGCCGCGAGGCCGAGCGCGCGCCGGCGGAACGGCACCTCGCGCTCGGTCCAGCCGCTCGCCGGGTCGCCGAGATCGAGCGAGAGCATCGTCGTGTGGAAGCGCCCCTCGCTCGCGCTGCCCACGAGCTCCCAGCCGCCGACCACGTACGCCGTGCCGTCGACGACGATCGCGTCGTGCGACGAGCGCGGCGCGGGCAGCGAGGGAAGGTCCTCCCACTGCTCGCGCGCGGGGTCGAAGCACGCGGCCTCGTCGATCGATCGCACCGCGCCCGACGCGTCGGCGCGCATGCCGCCGATGCGGCACACCCGATCGCCGTGCGCGACGAGCGCGAGCCCCTGGACGCCCTCGACGCCCGCGTGCTGGCGCCACTCGCGCCCGGTCTCGAGGTCGACGCTCCAGAGCTGACCCGACTGGTGCTCGGACGTGTACGCGTGCGGCGTTCCGTCGTAGCCGCCGAGCACGTAGAGGCGCCCGCCCGCGACCGCCGCGCCGAAGCTCGTCGTCGGCCGCGGCAAGAACGCGTGGAACGCGGTGCCGGTCGAGATCGGCAGCGACACCGACGTCGCCTCGCCGCCCGGCGCACGCGCCGACGCCGCACCCGGTGCGCGGCCCGAGGTCGCGGGCTCGAGAGCGCCGCTGCCTCCGCACGCCGAGACGGCCAGCGCCATGAACACCGCGATTTTCGCTGAACGACCTCTCATCTCTCACCTCGCGCTCGGGCCCTGAGGGACACCGTCTGCATTGCCGACCACCCCCGCCGAAACGCCGCAGCGCTTCGCACGCGCGCGCTGGCCGGACGAGCTCCTGACGATCGCGTCGATGATCAGAAGAGCTGGCCCTGGCGCGTCTTCGGGGAGATGCCGAGGTGGAGGAACGCGCGCTCGGTCGCGACGCGGCCGCGCGCGGTGCGCGCCAGGAAGCCGTTCTGCAGGAGGTACGGCTCGATCACGTCCTCGAGCGTGTCGCGTGGCTCGCTCAGCGTCGCGGCGAGCGTCTCGATGCCGACCGGTCCTCCGCCGTAGAACTCGATGATCGCGCGGAGGAAGCGGCGGTTCATCTCGTCGAGCCCCGCCTCGTCGACCTCGAGGCGATCGAGCGCCTCGCGCGAGGTCTTCGCGTCGAGCGTTCCGTCGCCGAGCACCTCGGCGAAGTCGCGCGCGCGGCGCAGCAGTCGGTTCGCGATGCGCGGCGTGCCGCGCGCACGCTTCGCGATGATCTCGCAGCCGGCGTCGTCGATGTCCACCGCGAGGATGCCCGCGCTGCGGCGCACGATCCGCTTCAGATCCGCGGGCTCGTAGTAGTCGAGACGACAGTCGATCCCGAAGCGCGAGAGCAGCGGCCCCGTCAGCAGCCCGGTGCGCGTCGTCGCGCCGACCAGCGTGAACGGCGCGAGCGGGATCTGCAGCGTGTTCGCCATCGGTCCGTCGCCGTGCACGACGTCGATGCGGAAGTCCTCCATCGCCGTGTAGAGGTTCTCCTCGACGACCGCGCTCAGCCGATGGATCTCGTCGATGAAGAGCACGTCGCGCTCGCCGAGCTTCGTCAGCAGCGCGGCGAGCTGGCCCTTGTGCTCGATCGCCGGTCCGTGCGCGAGGTGCAGCGTGACGCCGAGCTCGGTCGAGAGGATCGACGCGAGCGTCGTCTTGCCGAGGCCGGGCGGGCCGAAGAAGAGCGTGTGATCGAGCGGACCGCCGCGCGCCTTCGCGGCGTGCACGTACACGCGCAGGTTCTCGACGAGGCGCGCCTGCCCGATGAAGTCCTCGAAGCGCGCGGGGCGCAGGCTCGCGTCGAAGCGGCTCTCCTCGTCCTCCGCCTTGATCGGGTCGAGCAGGTTCTTCGGGCGCTCGGGCTCGCCCTGCTCGGTGCTGCCCGGCGTCTTCTTCTTACTGCGCGCCATCGAGCCCGATCATCCCATCGCCGCGAGCGCGTCGCGCAGCAGCGCATCGACGCTCTTGTCGTCCGAGCCCTTCGCGATCGCCGCGACCGCACGCTCTGCCTCGCTCGGCTTGAAGCCCATCGAGATCAGCAGCGACGCGACCTGCCCCAGCGGGCCGCTGGGCGCCGGCAGCGCCGCGCTGGTCGCGCCCGCGCTCGTCGCGCTCGACACGAACCCGAGCTTGTCGCGCAGCTCGAGCACCAGCCGATCCGCGATCTTCTTGCCGACCCCGGGAATGCCCTTGAAGCCGCTGGCATCCTGCCGGGCGACCGCGGCCGCGAGCGCCTGCGCGTCGAGGTGCGAGAGGATCCCGATCGCGAGCTTCGGCCCGATCGACGAGACCGTCATCAGCGTGCGGAACGCCGCGCGATCCTCGGCCGTCGCGAACCCGAAGAGCGCGATCGCATCCTCGCGCACGTGCGTGTGCACGTGGAGCGTCACGGCCTCGGGCGGGCCCGGCAGGCGCCCCAGCGCGCCGAGCGGCACCGACACCTCGTAGCCCACGCCGCCGACCTCGAGCACCACCGTGCCCTCGAGCCCGCGCTCCACGATCACCCCTCGAAGCCGCCCGATCACGGCGCGGAAGGTACCATGCCGCGGATCGCGCGCCCGCCCCGTGACGCCGGCACGCGATCGACGTCGAAGCGCGCGCACACACGACACACCGGGCCGCGCTACCCTCGCGCCGCCCGATGCGGCCCCTCGCCCTCCCGATCGCGCTGGTGGTGCTCGCGATCACGTCGATCGCGCGCGCCGACCCACCGCAGCTGCGCGCGACCGCGCGCGGCGAGCACGCGATCGACATCGACGGCGCGCTCGACGAGGCGCCGTGGGAAGCGGCGCAGATCGCCGGCGGCTTCGTCGAGCGGACGCCGCACCCCGGCAGCGCGCCTCCGGTCGCCACCACGTTCCGCGTGCTCTACGACGACGGCGCGCTCTACCTCGGCTTCGAGCTCGAGCTCGCCGAGGGCGAGTCGCCGCGCGCGCTCTGCATGACGCGCGACTCGACGGAGATCTGGGACGACGACGCGATCAGCGTGAAGATCGACGCGCGGCGCGATCACCGCACGACGCTCGGGTTCGTGGTCAGCGCGTCGGGGGCGCAGCTCGACTATCTCGTGCTCGACAACGGCCGCGCGTTCCGGCGCGAGGTCGACATGGTCTGGGAGAGCGCGGTGCGCATCGAGGCGCGGCGTTGGACGGTCGAGATGCGCATCCCGGCGGTCTCGCTCGGGCTCGGTGACGCGGAGGGCGAGCGCTCGATCGCGCTCAACGTCTCGCGCGATCACAACGCATTCGCGGCGACCTACGACTGGTCCGAGATGCCGCCGGAATTCGGCGCGTTCTCGGCGCTGCACTACGGTGTGATCGAGGGGCTGCGCATCGGCGCCAGCGGCGCGCCTCTCGCCGTGACGCTCTACTCGCTGGGCGAGTACGCGTCGCCCGAGAGCGGCGATCCCGCGGAGGGCTTCCGCGGCGCGATCGGCGGGGACGCGCTGCTGCGGCTCGACGCCGACGTCTGGGCCGAGGCGACGGTCCTCACCGACTTCGCGCAGGTCGATCTCGACGACGCGCTGGTGAACCTCGATCGCTTTCCGCTCTTCTTTCCGGAGCGGCGTCCGTTCTTCCTCAACGGGCTCGACGTGTTCGATGCCGGCGTCCCCGAGACGCTCGTGCCGTTCTACTCGCGACGCGTCGGGCTCGACGCGCAGGGCAATTCGATCCCGCTGCTCGGGGGCGTGAAGCTCTACGGCCGCGAGGGTCCGGTCAGCTTCGGCGTGATCGACGTGCTCACCGATCAGCAGGGCGATGTCCCGGCCGCGAACCACGTCGCCGGCCGTGCGCGCGTCGCGCTCGACGAGGGCGCCTCGTACGTCGGTGCCTTCATCGTGTCGCGACAGCCGTTCCGCTGGGACGGAGCGCCGATCGATCGCGGGCCGAGCGCAACGTACGGAGGCGACGCGCTCGTGCGCGCGATCGATGATCGCCTCGAGCTCTACGGCTTCGCGGCGGGCACGGTGCTCGACGGTGCGCTCGCGAGCGGCTCGAGCGGGGAAGGATTCGCCGGCGCGGCGTCGGCGCGGTGGCGCGGTGAGGTCTGGCAGCCGGTGCTCACGGGGCTGTTCGTCGATCGCGATTTCTTTCCCGAGGACGGGTTCGCGCGGCGCCCCGGCTCGGCGCGCCTCGCGCTCGACTCACCGTTCGTCGCGCGTCCGTCCGGCTTCTTCCGCCGCATGCAGGCGGGGCCCGACCTCGAGGTGCAGGTGAGCGACGACTTCGGGCGCGTGCTCTACGGTAGCGCCGGCATCGACGTCGAGGTCGAGGGCGAGGCGGGCTGGACCGCGGGCGCGGGCGCCGACTTTCGCGAGGACGTGCTCGACGAGGACTTCGAGGTCGTGCCCGGCGTCTTCGCGCGCGCCGGCACCTGGCGCGGCGCGTTCGTGGAGGCATGGGTGGCCTCGCCCTCGGCGCGCAATCCGTACGTCGAGCTCTACTACTCCGTCAGCAACGCGTACTTCGGCGGCGAGGTGCACAACCCGTTCGCGCGCCTGGCGTTCAGCCTCGGCCCGTGGGTGCGGATCGACCTGCGCGCCGACGTCTATCACGTGCGCCTGCGCGAGTACGCGCCGTTCTGGACGTACGCGATCAACGGCCTGCTGCGCGTCACCCCGAGCACCGCGCTGCAGATCGATCTGATCGGGCGCGTCGACGGCGAGAACGATCGCGCCACCGCGCTCGCGCGCCTGCGCTGGCGCTATGCGCCCGGCAGCGACGTGTTCGTCGTGTGGCGCGAAGAGGTCGACTGGTCGCTCCCCGGCGAGGTGCGCGTCGATCATCAGGTCACCTTCAAGATGACCTACCGCTTCGATCTGCTGCTCTAGAGATCGGCTCGCCCGCTCCGGTCCCTCCCGTCCACGCGCGAAGCGCGCGCTCCCGTACGGAACCTCCGGGGCGAGCACTCCCGCTATCCGTCGAGGCGGCCGATGCTCGCGAGGTAGCCGCGCGCGAGCGCGTAGTTGTCGTTCTGATCGGGATGGAAGTCCGGGCGCAGGTAGTCGCGGATCGCCTCGCGGAACATCTGGTTGCGGCGACGGCTCTCGTAGCGGAGCTGCGGGTTGCGCGCCGCGCTGCGCCGCTTGCTCTCCATGTCGGTGCCCTTCGCGCGCTCCTGCGCGAGCAGCTCGCGCGCGGCGATGGCCCAGAACCCGAGCAGGCCCGCGCTCGCGAGCAGCAGACCCGACGCGCGCACCGACCAGCGCGGGTCGATCTTCTGCAGCACGTCGAACGCGACCGACTTGTGCTCGATCTCCTCGGCCGCGTGCCACTGCAGGAGGTCGCGCATCAGCGGATGCGCGCCGTCGAGGAAGTCGCCGCGCAGCGCGTTCTCCGCGAGCGTCGCGGTGTAGTGCTCGAGCGCGGCCGTCGCCGACAGGCGCAGCACCGGCGGGACGCTCTTCTCGAGCACGGCGAACGCCCAGTGCCGATACCACGCGAGGAACGGCTCGACGTCGTAGCCCTGCGTCTCGAGCAGCTTGTTGTAGCGCTCGTGCTCGTGGCCGTGCCGCCCCTCCTGCCCGAAGAAGCCGCGCACGCGCGCGAGCAGCTCGGGGTCGTCGCCGATGCGATCGACGTAGTGCTTCACGCTGCGGATGAAGAAGCGCTCACCATCGGGGAAGAGCAGGTTCAGCGCGTTCGAGATGTGCGTCGGATACGGGTTCGCGAAGAACCACCAGCTCGGGATCTCCGCCTGCGCGAACGGGAAGCCCATCGCGCGCACCGGGATCGCGCGCTTGGGCGCGGCACTGGGGAGAGCGGCGTCGGTCATCGTGCCGGCTGGCTTATCACGCTTATTGAACTTCAGTCAATAGCATACTATCATCGCCGCGGAGTCGCTCCTAGACTCCGCCCCCCATGAGCGCCCCTCCTGCCCCCCGTTCGCGTCTCGCGCTCGACGAGCGCCGCGCGCAGCTGCTCGAGCTCGGCGCGCGTCTGTTCGCCGAGCGCTCGTACGACGACGTCTCGATCGACGACATCGCGGACGCGGCGGGCGTGTCGAAGGGGCTGCTCTATCACTACTTCGGCAGCAAGCGGGACTTCTACGTCGCGACCGTGCAGCAAGCAGCCGCGCAGCTGCAGCTCCGCACCGAGCCCGACATGAGCCTGCCCCCGGCGGTCCGCGCGCGCGCTGGTCTCGAGGGCTATCTCGACTTCGTCGAGGACAACGCCGCGCCGTACTCGTCGCTCATGCGCAGCGGCATCGGCAACGACCCCGAGGTCGCGGCGATCGTCGAGGAGACGCGCGACGCGATCATCGCGCGCATGATGGGGAACCTCGGGCTCACTGCGCCGCGGCCGATCTTCCGGTTCGCGCTGCGCGGCTGGATCGGGCTGGTCGAGGCGGCGAGCCTCGACTGGCTCGAGCGCGTCGAGGTCGACCGCGAGATCCTCCTGCGCGTGCTGCTCGAGTCGCTCTACTCCGTGCTCGTGATCGCGACGCGGCTCGATCCCGAGGCCGGCGTCGTGCTCGAGGCGCCGCCTTCCGACCCGCCGATCGAGCAGACGTCCTCGAGGAAGAAGTAGCCGCTACGGCTCGGCGGCCTCGCACTCGATCTCCTCGATCATCTTTCGCAGCACCCGCTTCGCCGCCGCGAGATCGTTCGCCGAGCAGTGCATCATCGCGCGCCGTACCGCGGCCTCGACGGTCGGGCTGCGCTCGCGATCGACACCCTTCCCGTTCGCCGCGAGGTGCAGCCGCGCGCGGCGGGCATCGTCGGGATCCGCCTCGCGCCGGATCGTCCGCCTCTCCTCGAGGCGCCGCAGGATCCCGGTCAGCGTGCTCGGGTGGATGCGGAGCGTGTTCGAGAGCTCGCCCGCCGAGATCCCCGGCTGGCGTCCGATGATGCGCAGCGCCAGGCGCTGCGGGCCGGTCACGCCGATCGCCGTCTCCATCCGCTTGCTGAGCGACTGCAGCGCATGCGTCAGCTCCCAGAGTTGCTGCATGAACTGCAGCGTCTTGCCGAAGCGAGGCTCGGGAGAGTCGTGGGTGCCCATGGCCGCGCCGTGGTTCTGCCAGCGGTCGCAGGTGCGCGCCAGCGGTCGTGGCGATCGGGGAGAGGCGCCCTTTCCGACCGCCCCAGCCTTCATGATCGGCCCAGGAACCGCACCATGCGCTCGATCCCCTGCACCGAGGGCGCGCAGTGCGCGCGCAGGAAGGCCTCGTCGACCTCCCCCGAGGCCGCGGCCGTCAGCGCGCGCGCGCCGTCGAACTCGACCAGCGCGAGCCGCAGGTGCAGCGCCTCGCGCGGCACGCCGAACTCGCTGCCCGGAAGCGTCGCGACGCCCTCCTCTTCGAGCAGCCGCTCGGCGAGCTGCGCGTCGTCCTCGATGCCGCGCGCTCGCAGCGCGTCACGCAGCGGCGCGAAGCTCGGGAACGCGTAGAACGCCGCGTCCGGCTCGATGACGCGCGCGCCTGCCTGCCGCAGCTGCGCGCACGCCCAGCCCATGAGGCCGCGCAGCACCCGGCGGGACGCGTCGAGGTAGACCTCGAGCGCCGGATCCGGCTGGAACGCGCGCACCGCGGCGTGCTGGATCGGCGCGCTGGTCGCGGAGTAGGTCTCGCTCGCGACGACCGCCATCGCGTCGAGCAGCCAGCGCTGCGCCTCCGGGAACACGAAGCAGCCGAGCCGCCAGCCGCCCGCGCCGCACCACTTCGAGAGGCCGGTCGAGACGATCGTGCCCTCTTCGTAGAGCGTCGCGATCGAGACGTGCCCCGCGCGGAAATGGAGCTCGCCGTAGATCTCGTCCGAGAGGACGTGGATGCCGTGCTTGCGCGCGACCTTCGCGATGCCCTCGAGCCGCTCGCGATCGTGCGCGACCCCGGTCGGGTTCGAGGGCGAGTTGAGGATCAGCATCTGCGGCACGCGCCCGCTCTCGCGGCAGAGCCGATCGAGCGCGTCGGGATCGATCTGGAAGCGATCCTCCTCGCGCGTGTGCAGGTGCAGGACCTCGCGCCCGAGGATGCGCGCCTGCGGCACGTACGAGACCCAGGCCGGCGTCGGCACGATCAGGCGACCGCGCATCGCGACCTGCAGCAGGAACATCAGCTCCTTGCTGCCGGGCGCGACGAGCACGTCGTCGCCGGAGCGCGCGATGCCGTGGCGCATCCAGAGATGGCGCGCGATCGCGGCGCGGAGCGCGGGGAGCCCGCGCACCGGGAGATAGTCCTTCTGCCCGGCGTTCGCGCGGAGCGCGTCGGCGACGTTGTTGGGCACCGGGAACGGCGACTGCCCGAGGCCGAAGCGCACGATCGATCGCCCCGCCTGCGCGAGCTGCGTGCTGCGCTCCTGGATCGCGAGCGTGGCGGAGGGGCGGAGCCCGCGCAGGCGAGGCTCGAGCCCCGCCTCCTCGGCCTCTCGGGACAGAGCGATCGAGGGAGAGACGGAGAGCGTTTCGGTGGTCACGAGACCTCGGCGTACACCGGAAGGCGGCGGCGCGTCAGCCCGAATGCGTCACGGGTGCGCTCGGGGTTCTCGCAAATCGCGCGCATCTCGGCCTCGAAGAAGAACTCCTTCTCGCCGAACGCGGGCCTCAGGTGATCGAGCCAGGCGGCCTTCTCGTCGTACTCGGCGAAGAACGGCCGGCCGACCCAGTCGGGATTGCGCGCCTGGAGGAAGCGCAGTGCGAGCGCCTTCTCGCCGCGGATCTCGACGGGTCCGTCGATCGCGATCTTGCCCGGCGTCGCGCTCATCGAGGGACCCCGCGCGGTCCGCGCGAGACCGGACACGCGCGCCATCGCGTCGCGGATGATCGAGTGCGCACGCACGAGCGGCACCTCGAACCAGTGCCGCGCGCCGGTGTCGCGCTCGACGAACACGTAGTACGGCACGGCGCCGAGCTGGACCTGCAGGCGCCACATCTCGGCCCACGCGAGCGCGTCGTCGTTGACGTGCCGGATGAGCGGCGCCTGACAGCGCACGACCGCGCCGGTCGCGCGGATGCGGTGGATCGCCGCCTGCGCGACGCGCGTCTCGAGCTCGCGCGGATGGGAGAAGTGCGCCATCAGCGCGAGCGTGCGCCCCGACGCGACGACCTCCTCGAAGAGCGCCATCAGATCGTCGGAGTCGGCGTCCTGCACGAAGCGGTGCGGCCAATACGCGGGCGCCTTGGTGCCGATGCGGATGTTCGCGAGGTTCGGCAGGTCGGCGCTCAGCAGCGGCTCGATGTAGCGGCGCAGCAGCGTCGTCTTCATCAGCATCGGATCCCCGCCGGTGATCAGGACGTCGGTGACCTCGGGGTGCGCCTTCAGGTACGCCACCAGCTCGCCCGCCTCGCGGCTCGCGAACTTCAGATCCTCGAGGCCGACGAACTGCGGCCAGCGGAAGCAGTACGTGCAGTACGCGTGGCAGGTCTGGCCCTGCGCCGGGAAGAACAGCACGGTCTCGCGGTACTTGTGCTGGATGCCGCGCACGCGGCGGCCCTCGAGCATCGGAACGTTGAGCTCCACCTGACCCGCCGGGTGCGGGTTGAGCCCGTTCTGGATCTCGCGAGCCGCCGCGCGTACGACGTCCGGCGCGGCGCCCCCCCCGAGGAGCTGCTCCATCCGCGAGAAGTCGCGATCGGACAGCATGCCGCGCTGCGGAAACGTCAGCTGGAAGATCGGATCGTTCGGGGCGCGCTCCCAGTCGATCAGCTCGTCGACCACGTACTGATTGACGCGGAACGGGAGCACGTGCGCCACGATCTCCATCGCGCGCACCTCCGACTCGGGAAGCCTCGAGAGCTGCGCGATTCCTCGAAGGTCCTTCCGCTCGATCGCCTTGAAGCGGCGCGGCGCGATGGTCCGATCTGCCGTGATGATCTGATTCACGGTCCGATATTAGTTTGACCTCAAACTGTTGTCGAGGTTCTTCCCTCGATCGTGCGCGTACGCACGGCCCTCCGGGGCGAGCACTCCTGTCTCGGATTCGTGATCGGCTCGCCCGCTCCGGTCCCTTCCGTCCGCGCGCGGAGCGCGCTCCCGTACGGGACCTCCGGGGCGAGCACTCCTGTAGGGTCAGGGCAGCGTCGCTGCAATCGTCCCGTCGGCCACGTTCGCGAGGACGAAGTCGACGATCGCGGGCGGCACCGGGTTGCGCGGCGCGTCGGCGGCCGTGAGCGGATCGATGTGGGTCATCACGGTCGCGTCGACGATGCGATAGGCACGCTCGTCGGTGCGGTCGACGCCGGCGTTCGGACGGCCCGCGCCGATCGGAGCGCCGCGCGCGCGGCTCGCCGCATAGCTCGCGACGGGCCGCAGCCCAGCCGCGATCGCGAGCACCGGCGCGTCCATGCTCGCGCCGTCGAGCGCGCGGACGCCGTGCTCCACCTGCCAGCCGTCCTCCGCGATCGCGAGCCCCGCCGCCGCCGAGAGATCCAGCGGCAGGCGCGCCGGGAAGTACCACTCCGCGAAGTTCGTGCGCCCGTCGATCCACGAGCGCGCGAGGTTCTCGAGCGGCGTGAATTCCGCGGTATCCGCCGGCGCGACGTCGATCCACGAGTACGTCGCGGTCGGATCCGAGGGTCGGCTCAGCACGGTGCCGAACAGCGAGTCGTACGTCTCGGTCGGCCCGCCCTCGTGACGTCCCATCGACACCGCCGCGAACGTCAGCCCGTTCGATGCATCGTCGAACGCGAAGCCGAACGCGGCCGCGTTCGTCAGCGACGGCACCCGTGCGATCGGAAGCGAGAGCAGCGTGCCGAGCACCACGTCGCGCTCGCGATCATCGCGCACCGTGTCGGGATCGAGGAGCGCGTCCATCGCGACGATCTCGGCGCGGGCGTAGACCGCCGACCCGAGCAGCGGCAGCTCGAAGTACCGGGTGCGCTCGCGGATCGCGGTGAGCCCCGGCATCGTCATCAGCCCGCTTCCGCCGCCCTCGGCGTACTCGGTCTCGGTCGCCGGCGTCTCGCTCTGCGCTCCGTCGATCAGGATCACGCCGGCGAGCTCGTCGACGCCCCGGGATCCGTCCTCGAAGCGCCACGCCGCGTAGGTCTCCGCGAACGATGCGCCCAGCGAGTGGCCCATCAGGAACACGTGACCGCGCCGCATCGCCTCGGGCACGCGCGCGATCAGCAGGTGCAGATCACCGACGTGCGTCGCGAGCCCCCACTCGCTCGCGAAGGGCACGTCCTGCTGCTCGACGAACCCGTCGAACGCCTCGCCGCCGACCGTCTCGCCACGGAAGTGGTAGCCGCGCGCGGCGTCGGGCTCGGAGAGCGCCTCGGCCGCGTCGAGGCCGCGGCGATCCTCGAGCAGGTTCGCGCGGCGATCGATCGCCCAGACCTCGATCGGCGCGCTCGCGGCGACGGAGCGGCGCACGAGATGCCGCGCGAGCATCTCCCAGCTGCCCGCGCCTCCGAGGAAGCCCGGCATCGCGAGGACGATCGCGCGCGGCTCGGGCACGCCCTCGGCGCGGAAGCGAACGACCGCGAAGCGATCGAGCTCGCGCGGCGTGTCGTCGCCGGTCGTGGGGTTCGGCGGCGCATCGACGCCGTCGACCACGATCACGTCACGGAGAATTCCCTCCTCGGGCTCGGTGGTCGCGGGCGGCTCGGCGGCGGGCCAGTCGCGTGGAGGTCCCGCGTCCGGAGGCGCGACGCTCGTGTCGACGCCGCCGTCGACCGGCGAGGTGTCCGAGCCGCAGGCGACGAGGAGCAGCGCGAAGGCGAAGGATGCACGCATGGTGGACGAGTATGCCCAGGCGTGCGGCGCGCGCGCGACTGCGAGCGCGTCTGCCGACTCAGAGCCTGTCCAAGAACCGCTGAGGAACGCAGGAAGGCAGGAAAAGCTCCTGATTTCCTGCATTCCTTAGCGGCCACCTCCGAGTCTGCGACAGGCTCTCAGCCGCCCCCCTTCGTCGCGTCGCCCGACGCGCCTTCGCCCGCCGCCGGCAGCACCGCGCCCGGCGCCGACGCGCCGCCCGGCTCGACCTGGGCCGTCGTCACCGCGATCTCGCCCTTCCACTCGACGCCGTAGAGGTCGAGGCGGCGATCTTGCCAGTTGCGCACCGTGCCGGTGCGGCGTGCGCGCCTCAGCGCCTCGAGATCGAGATCGTGGATCACCACGGTCTCGAGGTTCGGCTGCGCCTCGGCCGCGATGCCGTCGCGCGCGAACGAGATGTCGGCCGGCGTGTACACGCCCGACTGGGCGTAGTGCAGATCCGCGTTCTCGACGAAGGGCAGGTTCCCCATGCAGCCGCTGGTGACGACGTAGATCTGGTTCTCGATGCAGCGCGCGCGAGCGCAGGTCTGCACGCGGATCAACCCGTGCCGATCGTTGGTGTTGAACGGCACGAACAAGAGCAGCGCGCCCTTCTCGGTGATCACCCGCGCGAGCTCCGGGAACTCGACGTCGTAGCAGACGAGGATCCCGATCTTGCCGCGATCGGTCTCGAAGACCTCGACGCGATCTCCGCCCTGCACGCCCCACCAGCGCGACTCGTTCGGCGTCACGTGGATCTTCTGCTGCTCGGCCATCGAGCCGTCGCGCCGGAAGAGATGGCTGATGTTGAGCAGGCGGTCGTCACGGTGCGTGAACTGCGAGCCGCCGATGATGTTGACGTTGTAGCGAATCGCCAGGTCGTGCATCAGCTGCACGAACTTCGGCGTGTACTCGGCGAGCGCGCGGGCCGCCGCGCCGGGCCGCTCCGGCTCGATGATCGAGAGCAGCTGGAGCGTGAACAGCTCCGGGAAGCAGAGGAAGTCCGCCTTCGCGTCGCTCGCGACGTCGACGATGAACTCGACCTGCATCGCGAACTCTTCCCAGCTCGCGACGCGACGCATCTGGTACTGCGCGGTGGCGACGCGCACCGGCTCGTGCGCGCGGCGCGACCGCGGATGCGCGCGCGGCATGAAGTCGAGGTTCGGCCACTCGAGACAGGTGGCGAACCCGCCGGAGTCTTCGTCCGAAGGGTAGTAGTCCGGGATCAGCTGCAGCAGCACGAACCCGTTCGAGACCTGCGTCGTCAGGACGGGATCGTGCAGCTCCTTCTGCATGACGCGGTGCACGTACTGCTGCGGCGTCATCTCGCTCTTGTGCGCCGCGTACCCGGGGATGCGCCCGCCGATCACGATGCGGGCGAGCTGACGCTCGCGGCAGATCTCCTTGCGGGCCTCGTAGAGGCGGCGCGCGAGCTTCATGCTGCGGTACTTCGGCGAGACCTGGATCTCGATCCCGTAGAGGGTGTCGCCCGACGGATCGTGGTTCCGGATGTGGCCGTTGTCCGAGATCGTGCGCCAGTCGTGCCACTCCGCGTACTCGGCGTAGTCGACGATCAGGCAGGACGACGTGGCCGCCATCTCGCCGTCGACCTCGACGCCGATCTGGCCCTCCGGGAAGGTCGTGATCATCGACGTCCACTGCTCGCGGCTCCACGGCTTCATGCCGGGGAAGCAATCGAGCTGGAGCGTCACGACCGCGTCGAAATCGTCCTTCGTCAGGCGGCGGACCGCGACGCGCGGGGGCGTGGATCGATCCTCGGTGTCGGGCGGCTCGCTCTTCATCGGCACGTCTGTGCCATGCCGTACGGGGACTCACAACGAATGTCGCAATCCAGCGGTACCGTCGGGCGCATGGCCGCCACGCTCGCGCCGCAGGTGATCGGGCTCCTCGAAGACGCGCTCGCGCGCGAGGGGCCGCTGCTCTTCCTGACAGGCGCAGGAATCTCTGCGGAGAGCGGGATCCCGACGTTTCGTGGGCCCGAAGGGTACTGGGCGGTCGGCTCGAAGAATTACCGCCCCGAGGAGCTCGCGACCTACGCCGCGTTCACGCGCATGCCCGAGTCGGTGTGGGCCTGGTATCTGTATCGCCGCGGGGTCTGCCGCGCGGCGCGTCCGAACGCCGCGCACGTCGCGCTCGCGTCGCTCGACGCGGCGATGCCGGAGCGCTTCCTGCTCGTCACGCAGAACGTCGACGGGCTGCACCTGCGCGCCGGGCACGCGCCCGAGCGCACCTACGAGATCCACGGCAACATCGACTTCCTCCGCTGCGAGGACGAGCACCCGCGCACACGCCCGCTGCCTTCCGCGCTGCCGCTCGACTGGCCGAAGGCGCGCGCGGTCGGAGAGAGCGAGCGCGCGCTGCTGCGATGCTGCGATCGCCAGCGGTGGTCGCGTCCCCACGTGCTGTTCTTCGACGAGACCTACGACGAGCCGCTCTTCCGGTTCGAGAGCACGCTCGACGCGGCGGCGCGCGCGGCGCTCGTGGTGGTGATCGGCAGCTCGGGCGCGACCAACCTGCCGATGCACGTGGTCTCGATCGCGGCGCGACGCGGCGTGCCGCTGATCGCGATCAACCGGGACGACAGCCCGTTCACGGACATCGCGGAGCTCGCGCCGCGCGGCTTCGTGCTGCGCGGCAGCGCCACCGAGCACGTACCGGCGATCGCGCGCGCGCTGCTCGACCTCCGCGACCCATCGCGCGGCTGATCGTCGCGGCGCGAATCATCGACGAACGTCGATGATGCCAATGCTCGCGAGCCTCGAGGGCCGCTGCTAGGCTGCTTCGCCCATCGTGCACGTCAGCGTATTCGACCTCTTCAAGATCGGCATCGGGCCGTCGAGCTCTCATACCGTCGGACCGATGCGGGCTGCGCGGCGGTTCGCCGAGCGTCTCGAGGAAGCCGGCGTCACGGAAGCAGTTTCGGGGGTGCGCGTCGATCTCCACGGCTCGCTGGGACTGACCGGCAAGGGCCACGGCACCGACGTCGCGGTGCTGCTCGGGCTCGAAGGCGACGCCCCGGACCTGGTCGACGTCGACACCGTCCCGGCGCGCGTCGCGAAGATCCAGAGCGAGCGTGCGCTACGGCTGCATCGCGGAAAGACGATATCGTTCGATCCCGCGACCCAGCTGGTGTTCCACCGTCGCGAGCGGCTGCCCCTGCACTCGAACGGGATGCGCTTCCGCGCGCTCGACGCCGCGGGCGCGCTGCTGCACGAGCGCATCTACTACTCGGTCGGCGGCGGGTTCGTCGTCACCGGTGACGGCACCGCCGAGGGCGCCGGCGCGGACGCCGAGATCGCGGTGCCGCATCCGTTCTCGACGGGCGCGCAGCTCCTCGCCCGGTGCGGCGAGGCGGGGCTCTCGATCGCCACGCTGATGATGGAGAACGAGCGCGCGCTGCGGAGCGAGGCCGAGGTGCGCGAGGGCATGCTGCGCATCTGGCAGGCGATGCACGCGTGCATCGAGCGAGGCTGCACGCGCGAGGGCATCCTGCCGGGAGGCCTGAAGGTGCGCCGGCGCGCCGCGGCGCTGCACCGCAGGCTGCGCGCCGACGCGCGCGGTGCCGATCCGCTCGCCGCCCTCGACTGGGTCGATCTCTGGGCGATCGCGGTCAACGAGGAGAACGCCGCCGGTGGGCGCGTCGTGACCGCGCCGACCAACGGCGCAGCCGGGATCATCCCGGCGGTGCTGATGCACTACCGACGCTTCTCCGGAGGCGACGACGACGGCGTGATCCGGTTCCTGCTGACGGCCGCCGCGATCGGCTCGCTCTACAAGAAGAACGCGTCGATCAGCGGCGCCGAGGTGGGCTGTCAGGGCGAGGTCGGCGTCGCGTGCTCGATGGCGGCGGGCGCGCTCGCCGAGGTGATGGGCGGCACGCCCGAGCAGGTCGAGAACGCGGCCGAGATCGGCATGGAGCACAACCTCGGCCTGACCTGCGATCCGATCGGCGGCCTGGTGCAGGTGCCCTGCATCGAGCGCAACGCGATGGGCGCGATCAAGGCGATCAACGCGGCGCGGCTCGCGCTCTCGGGCGACGGTCGTCACCACGTGTCGCTCGACAAGGTGATCGCGACGATGCGCGCGACCGGGCGCGACATGAGCACGAAGTACAAGGAGACGTCGCGCGGAGGGCTCGCGCTCAACGTCATCGAGTGTTGAGCCCGACACGAGTGCTCGCCCCGGGCGTCGAAGGCTGTCTGAAGATCGGCTCGCCCGCTCCGGGCGCTTCCGTCCGCGCGCGCGGCGCGCGCTCCCGTGCGCGCCCTCCGGGGCGAGCACTCCTGTCGGGTCAGGCGTCGGGGATCGCGAAGATTCCCACGTAGAACGGCCTCGAGTCGGTCGGGGTGGTCCCGAGCCGGGTGAGCGCTCCGTCGGCGCCGATCCGGAAGCGCACGAGCACGTTCGACTCGAGCGCGCCGGCGATCAGGAACGTGCCGCTCGGATCGATCGCCATGCTGCGGGGCGTGCGCGCCTCGAGCAGCGCGCGGCCGCGCGCGAGCAGGCGGCCGTCCGCCTGCACCTCGAAGACCGCGATCGAGTCGTGCCCGCGGTTCGACGCGTAGACGAACCGGCCGTCGGGCGAGATCAGGATCTCGGCGGTCGTGTTCGATCCCGAGAACGCGGCCGGCAGCGTCGAGAGCGTCTGCACGTGCGCGAGCGCGCCCGCGACCGGATCGAACGTGAGGACGTCGACCGTCGAGTCGAGCTCGTTGACGAGATACGCGTGCGTGCCCGCAGCGTCGAGCGCGAGGTGCCGCGGGCCGGCGTCGCGCGCGGTGTCGTGGCGGCCGTGCCGCGTGATCGCTCCCGCGTCGGCGTCGATCGCGAAGACCACGACGGCGTCGTCGCCCTTGGCGGGGACGAGCAGCCAGCGGCCGGTGCGATCGACGACGACCGCGTGCGCGTTGGCACCCGCCGCCTCGTCGTCGCTCGCGGCCGCGAGCCCGCCGTCTTCGAGGATCGGCAGCATCGCGACGCTGCCGCCGCCGTAGTTGGCGGCGAACGCGTAGCGGCCCTCGCCGTCGATCGTGACGTGCGTCGGCGATCCTCCGCGCGACGCGCGCGTGCCGACCAGCGTCGTCGCGCCGGTGCCGGGCGCGATCGTCAGGCCGGCGACCTCGTCGCTGCCCTCGTTGACGACCACCATGCGGAGGCCGTCCGGTGTGACCTCGGCGAACGCCGGGAAGTTGCCGGTGCGCGTGCTCGAGCGCCGCGTGAGCTCGCCGCTCGTCGGATCGATCGAGTACACGACGAGCTCGCCGTCGGTCTGGCCGACGTAGACGAAGGGTGTCGCCGCGAGGGGCATGCTGGCGTCGTCCTCGGCGCGCGCGTCACGCGGCGCGGCATCGACCGGCGCGGCATCGGACGGCGCGGCGTCATCGCCCGGGCCGCCGT
>JALYRN010001192.1 GCA_030855295.1 Myxococcota bacterium
GCGCTGCGCCGCGCCCATCAGCCGCGGCATCGCGCCCGCGAGCTGCTCGCCGACGCTCGCGTAGCCGCCCTCGGGCTTCGCGCCCTCGCTGACGACGATGATGCTGTAGCGCTGGCCGGCCGCGCAGCGCGCCTCGATCATCCGCGCGAGCGGCTCGATGCGGTACGGGATCTCCGGGATCAGGATCCCGTCGGCGCCGCCGGCGACGCCGGCGTGCAGCGCGATCCAGCCCGCGTCGCGACCCATCACCTCGACCAGCATCACGCGGTCGTGGCTCGCCGCGGTGTCGCGCAGGCGATCGATGGCCTC
This sequence comes from Myxococcota bacterium, assembly GCA_030855295.1. Classification (GTDB taxonomy): domain Bacteria; phylum Myxococcota_A; class Polyangia; order Polyangiales; family Sandaracinaceae; genus Sandaracinus. Next base: position 310 of record JALYRN010001192.1, read on the forward strand.
GGTCGCGATCCCGACCGCGGTGTCGAAGCCGAAGGTCTGATCGGTCGCGCCCAGATCGTTGTCGATCGTCTTGGGCACCCCGACGATGTTCATTCCCTTCTCGAAGAAGCGCTGGGTGATCTCCATCGAGCCGTCGCCGCCGATCGAGATGATCGCGTCGAGATCGACCTTCTGCATGTTCTCGAGCACGCGGTCGGAGACGTCGGTCTCGATCTGCTTCCCGCTCTCGCTCGTGACCACGTAGCGGAAGGGATCGCCGCGGTTCGAGGTGCCGAGGATGGTGCCGCCGCGCGTGAGGATGTTGCGCACGTCGCGCGACGTGAGCCAGCGATTGCCCTCGGGGGAGTGGTAGTCGAGGTCGACCAGCCCGTTGAAGGCGTCCTCGATCCCGAACATCTCGAAGCCGTGCCGGTCGATCCCGACCTTCACCGCGGCGCGGATGACGGCGTTGAGGCCGGGGCAGTCGCCCCCGCCCGTCATGATCCCCACCCGCTTCGGCTTCTGCCCCACGCGTTCCTCCTCGGCGGTGTCGCCGGCGGTCCGGCGCAGCATATCGGATGGAGCGCCATGCGGCCGCGCGCGCTCGTGGTATGTCGGGGCGCATGGCTGCCCGACGGCGAAAAGCCCCGAGCTCGTCGACCTCGCGGAAGAAGCGCCCCGAGCCTCCCGCCGGGCCGATCGAGGGCGACGAGGAGGAAGGCGCGCTCGCGCCCGGCGAAGAGATCCGCGTGCGACGCATGCACCGGCGCGATCTCAACCGCGTGTGGGAATTCCTGAAGCTCGTCTTCCGGGGCGTGAACAAGCAGACGCTCGAGTACCAGCGCCCGCGCAGCAAGCAGCGCTTCACCGAGCAGTACGACGACGAGGGCATCGAGCAGCTGATCTTCGAGATCAGCGGCGACATCGTCGGCTACGCCGAGTGCGCGTACGAGGTGACGGGCTCCGACAACTGGATCAACCCGCGCTTCTTCGACGCGCGCGACATGCGGCCGCTCTTCGTCGAGGAGCTCGCGTCGCACCCCGACTACCACGGCCGCGGGGTCGGCGGCTTCATGCTCGAGCAGCTGCAGCACCTCGCGCGCGTGCGCGGCTGCACGCACCTCGTGCTCGAGGTCGCGGAGAACAACGACGGCGCGCTGCGCTTCTATCGCAAGCGCAGCTTCTTCAAGCTCGACGCTGCGATCTTCCTCGCGCAGAAGGTCCCGAGCGAGCCCGAGCTGCTGCCGCCGCGCAAGCTCTCGAAGCGCGGCGAAGAGGAGTCCGAGGTCCCGGCGACGCCCGACGTCGTCGTCGACGAGAGCGGCGACACGGGCGCCAGCTGACACCCCACAGGAGTGCTCGCCCCGGAGGGACCGGACGGCAGCGGGCGCTTCGCGCGCGGACGGAAGGTCCCGGAGCGGGCGAGCCGATTGCTGACACCCACAGGAGTGCTCGCCCCGGAGGGACCGGACGGGTCAGAGGGCTGGATGGTCGGGGGTCGTGAGCGCGGTGGGGGGCGTTCCGTCCTTCGAGCGCAGCGCGCTGCGATCGAGCAGCAGCAGGAGACCGCCGACGAGGGCGGGGACCTGGCCGGTCACGTAGCCGAGCAGCCCGACGAGCACCGCGTCCGACGTCGCGACGCCGGCGGTCGCGAGCAGCATCACGGCGACGCTCTCGCGAACGCCGACGCCGCCGATCGAGATCGGCAGCAGCACCGCGATCGTGATCGCGTTGCCGACTGCGAGCAGCGTCCACACCGACGCGTCGACGCCGATCGCGGCGCCCGTCGCCGCGAAGACCGCCGAGATCGAGAGGTGCGACAGGATCCCGAGCGAGAGCGCGCTCGCGATCCGGCCGCGGCCGAGCTGCTGCGCCGCGAACGACTCCGCGATCTTCTCCACGCGCCCGCGGATCGCGCGCGGCGTTCCACGCGCGAGCGCCCGGGCCCGATGCGGCGACGCCAGGATCCACAGGCCGAGCGCCGAGCCCGCGGCGATCGCG
>JALYRN010001193.1 GCA_030855295.1 Myxococcota bacterium
CTTCGGATCAGGGCTCGCCGCGGCTTCCTTCTCGAGCTCGTCGACGAGCTTGCGCCACGCGCCCGGCTCGGTCGCGCCCTGCTCGGCGCGCATCCGGGCGAGCGCGTCGATCGCCGGCCGGTAGCTCGGCTCCGCATCGCGCGCCTGCTCGTACGCCGCGTTCGCGCGATCCATCTGCCCGAGCCGCTCTTCCCAGACCTCTCCGACGCGATACGCCGCGCGCGCGCGCGCCGCCGGATCGCCCTGCCCGCTGAGATCCATCTCGAGCACCCGCACGAGCTCGTCCCAGCTCCCGCGCTCGCGGAGCATCCGCGCGAGCGCGCGCAGCGCGGGCTGATGCGTCGGATCGATCTCGATCGCGCGGCGGTAGTGCGCGATCGCGTCGTCGTCGCGCCCGATCCGCTCCTCGCAGAGCTCGCCCATCTTCGCGAGCAGCGCGAGCGCCTCGGGGCCGCGCGGCGTCAGCTCGAGCTCGCGCTTGTAGAGCTCGAGCAGATCGTCCCACCGCCCGGCGCGATGGTAGATGCGCCCGAGGCTGGTCAGCGCGGGGACGTACGTCGGATCGATCCCCAGCACCTTCCGGAAGCGCACGACCGCGCCCTCGCGGTCGCCCAGCAGATCGTCGAGCACCTCGCCGGCGCGATGCAGCAGCGCGACGATCTGCTTGCGGTCCTTGGTCTGCTCGGCCTCGAGCTCGAGCGCCTCGACGAGCTCGGCCCAGCGCCCCGCGCGCTCGGTCGCGCGCTGCAGCGCGTGGATCGCGCCGAGGTGCTTGGGATCGAGCTGCAGCACGCGGCGGTAGACGTGGGCCGCCTGCGCGTGCTCCTGGAGGGCGTCCTCGTAGATGGCGCCCATCTTCAGGAGATAGGTGATCGCGCGCTCCTTCTCGGCGGTGTCCTCGACCGCGCGCGCATAGAGGTCGACGAGCTCGCGCCAGCGGCCCGCCTCCGCGAAGAGCCGCGTGAGCGCCTTGAACGACGGCGGATAGCCGGGCTGCAGGGACAGAGCGCGCGCGTGGTGCTCGATCGCCTGATCGGCGAGCCCGAGGTGCAGCTCCTGGATCTCCGCGACGCGCGCGTGCGCCGCCGCGCGCCGCCTCGGCTCCTCGGCCGCGTCCGCCTCGCCGAGGTGCATGCGCACCAGGCGCTCCCAGTCGCCGCTCTTCCCGTAGAGCTTGCCGAGCGCCTGCAGCGCCGGGACGTGCGTCGGCGAGATCTCCAGCGCCGCCTCGTAGGCGACCAGCGCGCCGGGCAGGTCGTCGAGCTTCTCCTCGCGGAGCTGCCCGACCCGCGCGAGGAGCGTCACGCGCTCGGTGCTCTGGCGCGTGGTGTCGACCAGCTGCTCGAGCGCGCGCACCAGCGGCGACCACTTCTCGGCGGCCTCGTAGAGGCGCGCCATCTCCTCGAGCACCAGCGGCTCGTCGGGCGACTCCTGCGCCGCGCGCTCGAGCGCGGTCAGCGCCTCGTCGCGGTTGCCGAGCCGCTCGGCGTGGAGGCGCGCGATGCGGTAGAGGGCCATCGTGCGGACGCCGCGATCGCCGCTCTGCTCGGCCTCGCGGTGCAGCACGGAGATCAGATCGCGCCAGCGGCGCTGGTGATGGTGCAGCCGCTTGAGCGCTTCGAGCGCGCCGGCCACCTCGCCGTCGAGCCGCAGCGCCGTCTCGTAGAGCTCGATCGCCGCATCGATCTCGCGCTGACGCGACTCGAGCAGGCGCGCGCGCTGCACGATCAGCGCGGCGCGGTGCTTCGGATCGGACGTGACGGCGTTCGCGGCGCGCTCGTAGGTGCGTGCGAGCTCGCTCCACGCGCCGGCATCGGCGTCGCACTGCTCGAGCGCCTTGAGGATCACGGGCGCACCGCGATCGAGCTCGCTCGCGATCGCGTACTCGCGGCGCGCCTCGGCCTTCTGTCCGAGCACGTCCTCGAGCAGCCGACCCTTCGCGTGCAGCAGCGCGGCCTTCGCGTGCGGGTTCGCGGTGATGCGCGCCTCCGCGTCGAAGAGCGGCAGCGCCATCTGATAGTTCTTGCGCGCGATCATCACGCGGCGCGCTCCGCGGATCGTGGGCACGTGCTCGGGCGCGCGCGACAGCGCCTCCTGATAGTGCGCGGCAGCGCGGCGCAGATCCTGGAGCTGCACCTCGGCGACGCGCGCGATCTCGAAGTGGAGCCGCGCCTGACGCAGCGGATCGGGCGTGACCGCGAGCTCGCGCTCCCACACCTCGATCGCGCCGCGGGCGTCGTCGGGCGCGCTCGCGGTGCCCGGCGCGCTGGCCTGCTTCGGCG
>JALYRN010001194.1 GCA_030855295.1 Myxococcota bacterium
GCGCGCGCGGCCGCGTGGTGCGGTGGCCGCCGGCCGCGATGCGCCGAGTACGCCGCACGCGGCGTCGTGCATGGCGCAGCGCGCCGACGACGCGTCAGGCCGTCGCCTGCTCGCGGTGCTCGCGCTAGTGGGGCTGGAGCAGGACGCGGTTGATCTGCTTGAGGTCGACGGTCTTGGTGCGATCGCGGACGGCCTCGATGAGCGCGCCGAGGCAGAGGTTTCGGACGCGGCGGAGGATGCCCTCGGAGGAGCGCACGACGAGGGCGAGCGCCTCGGGGGTGAACACGGAGTGCGGCAGGCCGCAGCGATCGAGCTCGGCGCGGATGAAGTCGGCCAGGTCGTCGGGGGCGAGCTTCGGGATCAGCACGGAGTACGTGACGCGGCTCTGGATGTCCTCGTTGGGGCTGAGGGCGAGCCTGGTGAGGAGCTCGGGCTGCGCGACGAGGACGAGGTTGTGGTTCTTGGGGAAGTCCTCGAAGAGCAGGCGCAGACGACGCAGGTCGCGCACGTCGATCAGGTGCGCGTCGTCGATGATCGGCGCGAGCATCTTGCCGGCGTGGTTGATGCGGTGCGCCTCTTCGATGAGGCGCTTCTCGCAGCGATAGTCGCGGCCGTCCATGTCGATGTGGAACGCCTGGCAGAGGATGCGCAGGACGCTGTGATAGGTGTGCAGCGTACGGTTGACGACCGGGGTGATGAGCCGCTTGGGGTCGTGATCGACGAGGGCCTGCTTGAGCACGCTCTTGCCGGTGCCGGGCTCGCCGACGACGACGCAGAGGCCTCCTTGCTGGCAGTGGACGCGGAGCGTCTCGAGCACGGTCGCCTGATGAGGCAGGAGCGCGATCTTGTCGACCGAGAACGCGTCCTGCGCGAGACCGAAGTGGGAGCGGATCACGTCGCCACCTCGCGGTTGCGCGGGCGCGGCTTGCGATCGTTGGCGACGAGGTCGACCGGCCGCGCGTCGCCCATGCGGTCGCCCTTGTAGAAGACGACGACGCGCTCGGGGCGCCGCCGATCGAAGCGGATCTGGATCTTGCGCGAGCGCAGATCGCGCGGCGCCTCGAAGCGGCAGCGCCGGAACGAGAAGGTGTTGTCGGCGAGGACGGAGCGGTCCTCCTCGACGTAGAAGAGCTCGTCGTTCGCCTGGTTGGGCGGCAGGAAGCGGACGCGCGGCAGGTCGAGACCGAAGCGGTCGATCGGCTTCATGAGGATGCTCGAGTGCTCGACGCCGTTGTACTCGTCCTCGACCCAGCGGCTGAACGCGCGGTTGAGGGCGTCGACGCTGGTGAGGTCGAGGGCGCGGGTCAGGAAGCTCTCGCGCACGGTGCGGAAGAAGCGCTCGACCTTGCCCTTGGCCGCGCCGTCGCGGACCGGCGCATGGCAGAGCAGCGTCCCGATGCGCACGCAGATCTGGGAGATCTCCTTCGACGTGTAGATGGAGCCGTTGTCGACGTAGAGGGTCTGCGGAACTCCGCGCTTGTAGAGCGCGCTCTTGAAGGCGTGGACGAGCGTCTCGGTGTTCTCGGCGACGAAGAACTCGCCATGGCAGCAGACGCGGCTTGCGTCGTCGATGAAGGCGATGAGCTTGGCCTGTGCGTGTCCGGTGCCGGCCTTCACGTACGGGCCGACCATGGTGTCTGCCTGCCACATCTCGTTCGAGCAGGCCTTCGCGAAGGCGAGGCGCCGCTTGCTCTCGTCCGGCGTCTCGGGGCTCAAGAGGCCGTGGGCCTTCACGACGCGACGGAACGTGTTGGGCGCGATCTCGGCGCGCTGGACGAGCCCGTGCTCGATGCAGACGCGGTAGACGGCCGTGGTGTTCCGGGGCTTGCCGTCGCGGAAGTACTTGCGCGCTTGGTCGACCACCTCGGTGATCTCGGCGACGGTCATCTTGCGCGGCACGCCGCGATCGCGGCGGCTGCGCGGGTGCATCGTCGTGATGCCGTCCTTCTTGTAGCGCGAGTACCAGCTCTGGATCGTGCGCCAGGTGAACTGGAAGCGGGCGCCGTTCTCGTCGGTGAACGGCTGCTCCGCGACGTGGCGGATCCGCGCGACGATGCTCCCGCCCGGCGCGTACTCGATCGCACCGAGCACGCGCATCTTCAGGTCGCGGCTGACTCGCTTCATGGCTCTCCTCGTGATGAGGAGAGCCGTGTATGCGTATTTCGCCCATCGTGAACGCGCGGATCGCGCGATCGTGATCACCGCGATCGCCGCATCGTGATCGCTCGGTCGGAGCGAAGCGACGCTGGTCGTCGGTGATGGTCGTTCAGTCGGTGGTGCG
>JALYRN010000297.1 GCA_030855295.1 Myxococcota bacterium
AAGCTCGGCTCCTCGCCCCTGGCGCACCCGCTCGCCGCGAGCGCCGCGATCGCGAGCAAACATCCCAAACGTCGCACCATCTCGATCATCTCCCTGTTGATCTCGCCCCGATCGGCGCCGACGTCAAACGCCGCCGCGCGCAGCGACGTTCCCTCACGCCCGGAGCAGCCCGCCCGTCTTCGCGCGGACCTCCTCCAGAGACACCCCCGGCGCGAGCTCCACCAGGCGGAATCCGTCGCCCTCGACATCGATCGCCGCCAGCTCGCTGATCACGCGGTGCACGCAGCCCTTCGCGGTCAGCGGGTACGTGCACTCCGCGACCAGCTTGGGCTCGCCCTCCTTCGTCACGTGCTGCGTCATCACCAGGATGCGCCGCGCGCCGCTCGCGAGGTCCATCGCGCCGCCGATCCCCATCACCTTGCCGCCCGGGATCGCCCAGTTCGCGAGATCACCGTTCTGCGCGACCTGCATCGCGCCGAGGATCGCGAGATCGACGTGCCCGCCTCGGATCATCCCGAAGCTCAGCGCGCTGTCGAAGATCGATCCGCCCGGCACGACGGTCACCGTCTGCTTGCCCGCGTTGATGATCTGCGAGTCCTCCTCGCCCTCGAGCGGGAACGGCCCCATCCCGAGCAGCCCGTTCTCGCTGTGGAACCACACGCCGAGCTCGTCCGGCAGGTAGTCGGCGACCAGCGTCGGCAGCCCGATCCCGAGGTTCACGATGCTGCCCGGCGCGATCTCGCGCGCCGCGCGCTCGGCCATCTCTTCCTTGGTCCACGGCATGTCCGGCTCAGCCCGCCTTCTTCTGCTTGCGGACGGTCCGGTACTCGAACGCGTCCTCGTGCTCCGTCACCTCGAGCACGTGCTGCACGTAGATGCCGGGCAGGTGCACGTCGTCGGGATCGATCGCGCCGAGCGGCACGAGCTCGTCGCACTCGACGATCGTGGTGCGCGCCGCGCTCGCCATGATCGGCGAGAAGTTCCGCGCCGTCCGCCAGAAGCGCGCATTGCCGAACGAGTCCGCGCGCCGCGCGCGCACGAGCGCGAAGTCGGCGGACAGCGCGCGCTCCATCAGGTAGGTGCGCCCGTCGATCTCGCGCGTCTCTTTGCCTTCCGCGACGAGGGTGCCGACGCCGGTCGGCGTGTAGAACGCGGGGATGCCGGCGCCCGCCGCGCGCATCCGCTCGACGAAGGTGCCCTGCGGCGTCATCTCGACCTCGATCGTGCCCGCGGCCATCGCGCGGTGCAGCGCCTCGTTGGTGCCGACGTACGACCCGATGAAGCGCCGCACGATCCCCGCCTCGAGCCACGCGTTGAGCCCCTTGCCGAGGTTGCCCGCGTTGTTGCTGATCAGCGTGAGGTCGCGGACGCCGCGCCGCACGACGCCCTCGATCAGCGCCTCGGCGTTGCCGCAGAGCCCGAAGCCTCCGACCATGATGCGCGCACCGTCGTGCAGAGGCGCGAGCGCCTCGTCGACGCTGCGCCGGACCTTGTCGCGGTGACGCCCGGGCGCGGGGGAAGCAGTCATCGCGCGCGAAGATAGGGCGCGTCGGCAGACAAGTCGATCGCCCGGACCAGCGCGTCTCGTGGCCCGCGTTCGATCTGGCACGCGCTTCGCTCACGGCCCCCGCCATGACGCACCGCTCCTACGTCTTCCTCGCCCTCGCGCTCTCCGCGCTCGCCCTGACCGGCTGCCACCGCAGAGCCCGCCGCGCCGAGGCCGTGCTGGTCGCCCAAGGCGGAACCGCCGGCGGCGCGCGCGCGGTCACCATCTCTCACCGCCACCATCGCAACCTGATCCGGGTCGCCGCGCGCGACATGGGCTGTCGCCACCGCGAGGTCACGCCGCAGGAGGTCTCGCCGGGGATCTTCGCGGTGTCGGGCTGCGGCCAGCTGCGCGACTACGTGATGATCTGTGCCGGCCGCCGGCACTGTCGCTGGGTGGCGATCCCGCCCGTCGAGCAGGTCGCGATGGCGGAGACGCAGTGCGCGTCGGGGCAGATCCTCGTGCAGGCGACCGGGCCTCTCGCGCGGCAGGTCTCGGCGTGCGGCCAGACGCTCGCGTACGGCCTCGCGTGTGGGGGCGGCGCGTGCGCGTGGACCCGCGGCGTCACCGCGCCGCCGGTCATGATGCAGTCGGAGCCGGGCACCACCGTGATCGTGATCCCCGACGACGGAACCGCGGGCGCCGTCGCGGTGCAGGAAGCGCCTCCGGTCGTCAGCGGACAGGTCGGCGACGAGCACGCCGACGTCGTGCAGATCGACGCCGCCGGCACGCTGCAGTCGCTGCTCGCGACGCAGCTCACCGCGCTCCGTACCTGCACCCAGGGCGCGACCGTCACGCTGCAGGTGCGGTGGTCGGCGCAGGGCCAGGTCTCGGTCGGCCTCGCCGCGCCGCACGCAGGCACGCCCATGGAGACGTGCGTGCAGCAGGCGTTCGGCTCGATCGTGCTGCAGGGCGTGACGGCGGCGGGCGCGGTGCAGGCGACGCTCTGAGCCGACAGGAGTGCTCGCCCCGGAGGGCGCGTACGGGAGCGGAGTCGCCCGAGCGAGAACTGCGGTTCGTGACCACGTGTCGCGATCCGTGCTCGCGAGTTCACGATCGATCGCGCGCTGCGGTGTAGGCGCGCAGCGCCGATCAAGCGCTCGCCGCGATCGCGTCTTCGATCGCGGCGAGCCCGGCGTCGAGATCGCGCTCGGCGATCACCAGCGGCGGCGCGAGGATCAGCGTGCGCGCGCGCGCGTTCGGGTGCGCGTAGATGCGCCGCTCCTCGAGCGCGCGCGACAGGCGCGCGAACCGCGCCGCGTCTCCCGCGATCTCGAGGCCCGCGAGCAGCCCGAGCGCGCGCGTCTTCGGGAGCTGCGCCGCGTGCCGATCCTGCATCGCCGCGATGCGCGACGCGAAGCCCGCGCCGAGCGCCGCCGCGCGCTCGATCAGCCCCTCGTCCTCGTAGACCGCGAGCGCCTCGAGCGCCGCCGCGACGCCGATCGGATGGCCGTAGAACGTCAGCCCGGCCCACAGCACCTCGTCGTCGAACGCGCGCGCGACCCGCTCGTGCACGAGCACCGCGCCGAGCGGCGCATAGCCGCCGGTCAGCCCCTTGCTGAGCGTGATCAGATCGGGGCTCGCGCCGAGCCCCTCGAACCCGTACCAGGTGCCGAGCCGGCCGAAGCCATCGAGCACGCAGTCCGCGACCAGCAGCGTGCCCGCGCGATCGCACGCCGCGCGCACCGCCGGCCAGTAGCCCTCGGGCGGCACCAGCGCGCCGTTCGCTCCCGGCACCGGCTCGAGGAAGATCGCCGCGACCGTGCCCTGCCCTTCGAGCTCGAGCGTGCGCGCGATCACGTCGGCGTCGGCGCCGCCCTCGATCACGCGCGCTCCGCCGGGCACGCGCGACTCGAACTGATCGAGCACGTGCACGACGCCCGCGAGCCCGGGCTCGAGCGGCGGACGGCGATGATCGCCGCTGAGCGTCAGCGCGCCCATGGTCGCGCCGTGGTAGCTGCGATAGCGCGCGATCAGCTTGGAGCGCTTGGTCGCGAGCCGCGCGATCTTGATCGCGTTCTCGATCGCCTCTGCGCCGCCGAGCGTGAAGAAGACCTTGGTGAACCCGGGCGGCGCGCGCTCGAGGAGCTTGCGCGCGAGCGCCTCCTTCGCGGGATAGGTCCCGCTCGGCACGGTCAGCAGCAGGTCGTCGCACTGCCGCTTCATCGCGTCGATCACGCGACGGCAGCCGTGCCCGAGGCTCGCCTGGTAGCTGAGGCTGCCCATGTCGAGCCAGCGCTCGGGCGCGCCGCCCGCCGCCGCCTGCACGTCGAAGAACGCCCCCTCCCCGCCGATGATCGCGAAGGGCTCGGCGCCGCGCTGCGCCGACCAGGTGAAGAAGAAGGGATGATCCGTCATCGCCGCGACCCGCTCCTCACAGCCTCCACACTGCACACAGCGCACGATCGACAACGCCGCGCAGCGAACGAACGCTGCGCGGCGAAATCAGTCCGGTCCACGCTCGTCGCGCGCGATCAGCGCTGGCGCTCGGTCGCGACGTTGACGACGATGTGACGACCCTTGAGCTCCGAGCCGTCGAGCTGCTCGATCGCGCGCGGCGCGTCCTTGCGGTTCTCCATCGTCACGAAGCCGAACCCGCGCGGGCTGCGCGTCTCGCGATCGACCACGACGACGGCGTCCGCGACCGGGCCGTACGCGCCGAACGCCTGACGCAGATCCTGCTCGGTCGTGTCGTCGCTCAGGCTGCCGACGAAGAGCCGCGCCGGGATGCTCGACGCGGAGCGCGGGCCGCGGTTCTCGAGGGCGAGCATCGCCTCCTCGATCGTCGGCACGTTGCCCATCGCCTCGGCGGCGCTGATCACCGGGATCTCACCGGGACCGCGCTCGCGCTTGTCCATGCGGCGAGCCGCCTTGTCCTGCTTCTTCCGCGCCTTGTCGGTCTCGCGCTGGCGCTTCGAAGGAGAGTAGTTCCCACCGCGACTCAAAGGTCACCTCCAGCGTGGTCGTATGCGTTCGATGCGTTCGTGATCAACGTTCTCGTTTCCCTTCGACGGCGGGGTCAGGAGCGCCCCGAGCGGCGACAGCATAGCCTGTGCCGGCGCGTTCCGCCCGGGCCCCCGTGCTCGTGGAACGCACCGGTTTCCCGAGGGATCAGCTCACGTCGAAAAGGAGCTCCTCGGGAACCACCCCGAAGATGCACCCGGGCGCTGCCCACATCCGCCTCGTGGTGAGGTTCATCAGCACGCCCGCGCACGTGAGCATCGCGTGCGGGAGCTCGGCCGTCGTCAGATGCGTGCACACGCTGCGCGGGTGTCCTTCGTGCGATCCGAGCCGCGCCCAGAGATCCGCCCCGCTCTCGATCGGGCGCGCGCGCAGGCTCGCGTCGAGCGCCTCGGAGCGCTCGAGCGTGGTGCTCGTCTGCCCGATCGAGCTCACCCGCGCGACCTGCGTCCCGACGCAGTGGTTCTCGTGGTGGAACGCGCCGCCGGGCCTCGAGACGTCGAGCTCCGACCAGACCTCGACCAGGCGCCCCGAGGTCTCGATCCCGAACGCCCGCCGGGCGTCGGCGATCGCGTAGTGGTGCCCCGATCCGAGCGGCGCCGAGAGCACGATGTCGCGCCCCGCCTCGGCGCTCGTCTCGGCGAGGACGCGACGCACCAGCGCCGGCCACACGAGGCCGACGCGCGCGTCGGAGCTCTTGAGGTTGTTGATCGTGACGCCGACGCCCGCCGCGTTCATGCCCGCCATGCCGAGGCATCCGGCGATCGACAGGAGCCACGCCTCGGGTCGATCGTCCCACGCCGGCACGTGCAGCATCGTCACGTACGGCGCCGCGGAGCCGTGCATGTCCCAGGTCTGCCCGAGGATCGCGCCCTCCGGCGTGCCCGCGGCGATCGCGGTGCACTCGTCGTCGCGCTCGGGATCGGGACCGCGGCGCGCGCCTCCGAGGACGGTCGTGGGATCGAGATCCTTCAGATCCGTGTAGTGGTTGAGCACGACGATGCGCGCCGGCGGCAGCCCCGCCCCCTCCGCGATGCCGAGCAGCTCCTGGTGCAGCGCCCCGTCGAAGCCCTCGAGCACCGGCAGGTGACGCTCCGCCACCGCGAGCAGCTCCTCATCGGAGCGGAAGAGCCCCTGCGACTGCGCGAGCTCGCTGCGGATCGCCGCGATCTCCGCGATCTCGCGGGCGAGGGTGCGCCCGTGGAAGAGCCCGCGCTCGAACGGGCCGGCGGCGGCAGGGAGGTGGAGCGTGCGCATCCTCGCCCTCGGGCTACCACGTCAGGCTTCTTTCCGCCGCCTCTCTCGTCTACCCTGGGCGCTCAGGAACAGGAACAAGCCATGCTGTTTTTCATCATCATCGTCCTCGTGCTGATCGTCTCGTGCACGGTCTTCGCCATGATCGGCGCCCGGCTCGGCGCGCGCATGGAAGAGAAGAACCTCGGCGCGGGAACGGTCGAGACCAGCATCCGCGAAGGCCTGAGCGCGAACGTGCTCGGCGGCATGCTCGGCATCGTCCCCTTCATGATCTTCCTGGTCGTGCTCGTGATCACCGTGATCACGAACCCGGCGCACCCCGAAGAGCACGACGGCGGCAGCGAGAGCGCCGAGCGCTCGCACTGAGTCGACAGGAGTGCTCGCCCCGGAGCGCCAGGTCGGGTCGCGCTCAGGGCGCCCAGATCGGGGCGGAGGCGCCGGTGTTGCGCAGGACCGGGAGCGGGCGGCCGTAGAGGTCCTGCCAGAGCTGCGCCGCGGACGCGCGTAGCTCCTCGTCGGGGCGAGCCGCCAGCGCGAGGTGTGCGCGCGCGACCTCGGCGCGATCGATCGCGTGCGCGACGACCAGCGGGCCATGTGCGAGGCCCATGCGGTCGGCGAGCCCCTCGAGCACGACCAGCGCCGCGTAGCACTCCGGCGTGCCCCAGAGCCGCACGTCGAACAGGTTGCGCACCAGCAGCGCGAGGTTGGCGCGCGCGATCGTCGCGTCGCGCGCGAGCTCCGAGAGATACGCGCTGAGCTCGGCGTTCGATCGCTGCGCGAGCAAGTTGACGAGATCGCCGCGCCGCAGCGGTCCGACCATCGCCTCGAGTCGCGGCGGCATCGTGCCCAGCGTTCCCATCTCGAAGTCGAGCCGGTGCTGCACCTCGTGTCGCTCGATCGACTGCACGAACCGGCTCTCGATCGCGCGGTACGTGCGCTGGTGCTCCTCCTCCGCGAGCCCCGCGATCAGCGCGTCGAGATCGCGCCGCTCGCCGGGCGTGAGCGCGCTCTCGAGCGCCGCGTAGCGCGCGCGCTCGATCACGTAGGTGTCGGGCTCGCGCAGCACGATGCCGCGATCGAGCAGGCGCTCCGACCACGACGTGAAGAACGCGTGCCGACGCTCGAGCAGCGCGCCGAGCTCGTACGCGCGCGCGCCGTCACCGCCCATCCAGCCCGCGGCCTCCTCGCGCACGCCCTGCGCCGCGACGCGACCGACGCCGAGCAGGAGCTCGGAGCCGCCCACGTCCTCGCCGCCGATCGGCATCGCGCCGCCGTCCGCGAGCGCCGGCACGATCGCCTGCACCAGGTGCTCCTCGACGCGCTCCATCAGCACCAGCGCATCGCGCACCTGCGGCCGCGTGAACCCGAGCACCGCGCGCGCGAAGTTGAGCGTGTCGAGCCGGCGCAGCCGCAGCGCGCGCACGGTGCGCTCCTCCGCCGCGTAGATCGTCACGTTCTCGACCGTGAACGTCGAGAGATACACGCGGTGCTGGCCCGTCGCGCCCTCCACGAGCACCTCCGCGTCGACGTAGTACGCGAGCCCCTCCGCCTGGATCGCAGCGTCGAGCGCGTCGACCGAGCGCACGTGGCTCTCCGCCGCGTGCCGGCCCACCGCGGCGTCGGCGCCCACCACCGCGATCGACTGCTCGAGCACCGCATGCAGGAACGACACGGTCTCCGCGCTCATCGCGAGGCGCGCCTCGTGGAGCGTCGCCGCGCGCTCGGCGTCGAGCCCCGCGCGCGCGGCCGCCTCGTCACCCCGGACGCGCGCCACC
>JALYRN010001195.1 GCA_030855295.1 Myxococcota bacterium
GCGCTGCGTCGCCCGCGCGATCGCGGCCCACGGCACGACGTGCTCGAGCGCGCCGAGCACGACGAGGCCCACCTCTTCTCGGCGGACCGCGACCGCATCGATCCGCACGCGCATCGTCCACGCGAGCCCGGCCGCGAGCGAGCCGAGCGCGAGCGCGCACACGAGCGGCGCCGCGTCACCGAACGTCGCGGTCGCGAGGAACATCACCTCCTCGAAGAACCCGCCCTCCAGCGTGTCGTCCACGGTGAACGTCGGCGGCAGGTGAGGGCGACCGAAGAACGGACGGAGCAGCCACGACAGCTGCGATCCCACCATCAGCTGCGCGCCGATCCAGCCGACGAGCACGCGCTTCGTGACCGCCTCGCGGTTCCCGAGGCGCCGCAGCAGCGCGCGCATCCGCGCCACCCCCGCCGTACCCGCGCACGCGACCACGAACACGTGCACGAGCAGCAGCGCCTGCGCGACGTGCATCGAGGGGAGCGCCCGCGGATCGTCGGTCGCGAGACCGAGCGCGATCGGATCGGGCGCGGGGACGGTCGTGCAGAGGACGATCGCGATCGGCGCCGCCGCGCCGAGCAGCGCCGACGTGACCGCGAACGAGAGCAGGATGCACACCGTCGTCTGTGCGAGCGACAGCCGCGCCCCGAGCAGCACCGCGAGGATCGAGCTCAGCGCGATCGTGCACGCGGCCACCGCGAGGAAGAGCAGCGGCAGCTTGATCGCCGCGAACACAGCCTGCTCGGGCGCGCGCCAGATGCCGAACGCGATGCCATACGCGCCGGCCCCGAGCACGATCGTCGCGATGCACGACGCGGCGATCGCGCCGAGACGGTCTCCCGCGCGGATGCGCTCGAGGAGCGGCTCGTCGAGCCGCGTGAGCGCGCCCGGACCGAGCGCCCGCCGCAGGAGGTGCGCGATGCGCGCGCGCGGCAGCGGCATCAGCCGAGGCCCGCGATCCAGTGCGTGAGGAAGAACAGCCGACCCTCGACGAGCGCTCCGCCGTAGCTGCCGACCAGCGGCCTCAGCGTCGTCGTCATCTGCAGCAGCACGAGCACGAAGAGCACGCTCCACATGCCGGTGCCGCGCACCGGGGCGCGGTTCATCGCGGCGAGCGACCGCTGCACCAGGCCGAGCCCGAACACGCAGCTGATCAACAGGAACATCAGATGCAGCGCGCCCATGAACGCGGCGGACGACGTCGCCTGCGAGAACACCCACGTCACCGGCGCGAACCCCACGAGCAGCACGCCGAGCAGCGCGACGCCCATCAGCAGCGCGCCCCACGTCTCCTTCAGCGTCTGCTCGGCGCCGGCGAGGCACGAGAAGATGTGCAGGCTCGGCAGGCAGATCAGCGCACAGAAGAAGATGCCGGCGCTCAGCTTGAGCGGCACCAGCAGGAGCTGCATGCCGCCGCTGAACGTCGCCATCACGAGGCCCGTCAGCAGCATCGTCGCGATCACGAGCGCGCACAGGCGCGGCAGCGCGCTGCCGCCGCGCTGGATGTCGTGCAGCACGCTCGCCGGCGACTTGAGCAGCGCCTCGAGGATCGCGAGCGGTCCTCTCTCCTCGAGCGGCGTGTCGCCGCCGCGGAGGATCGGCTCGTCGCGCACGACCCTGCCGCCGCGCGGCTCGGTGTACCCGCTCCCGCGCTGCGGCGGCGGATCCCACGGCGCGTGATCGTCGCGCGACCGCGCGATCTCGAGGGCGAGCGTCTCGGGCGTCGCGCGGTCGAACCCGCCGCTCGATGCGGTCGCGAGCTCGAGCGCCGCGGGCTCCTCGTGTGGGCGCTCGAAGCTCGAGGTCGATGACATGAGCGGATCGGACTGCGGCCTCTCGGGCGGTGACGACATGCGCGTTTCTCCTCCTCGGGTGGAGCTTCTTCGTGGCACCGCGTCCGCGCGACCGCTTGCGCGCTCTCGCGAGCGGTCGTCAGCGCGCGGTGAGCCGAGGGCGCTCGGCGCAGCTCTCTCGCGAGCGGTCGTGAGCGCGGGGTGAGCCGACAGGAGTGCTCGCCCGGAGCAGGCGAGCCGATTCTTGGACAGGCTCTGATCTGAGCCGACAGGAGTGCTCGCCCCTGCCGCGATCGCTTCCCTCGACGTGACGGCGCGACGCCACCCGCGCGCTCCCCTATCCTCGCGCGGTGCGATGCGGCGTGTGGATGCTCGCGCTCTCTCTGCTCGGCTGCGCGCCCTCGCTCGGCACCGTGCGTCGCCGGGAATCCGCGCCGCCGGTGCTCACCGTCGAGTGCGCCGGCGTCGCGACGCCGCGCGCGCTCGAC
>JALYRN010001196.1 GCA_030855295.1 Myxococcota bacterium
TCGCAGAGCCGCGCGCGAGCTTCGCGAGCAGCGCGTCGAGGAACGGCACCGGGACGACCGACGCCGCGCCCGCGACCGCCGCGTAGATCACGACGCCGCCGGTCGCCGGTCGTGCGAGCGCGCGCGGTGTCTCGCGCGCCAGCGTGCCTTCGTCGATGACGCGCGCGGACGAGGTCGGCGGCGCCTGAGAGTCTCGATCGTGCTCGGTCTCCACCTCCCCAGCATAGCCCCGGCGGGCGCGAGCCGCCCATCCGCGGGCGCCGGGAAGAAACGCGACCGGTCACGAGTCTTCTCGTACCATCGACGACTTCATGCTCGCCTCCGAGCTCCCCGCGTGGATCGTGCGCGTGTTCGCGTTCGTGTTCGGCGCGACGTGGGGCAGCTTCTTCAACGTCGCGATCTACCGCTGGCCTCGCGAGATGTCGGTGGTCACGCCGCGCAGCCACTGCCCGGCGTGCGCCGCGCCGATCCCGGGCTGGCGCAACGTGCCGATCCTCGGGTACCTGCTGCTGCGCGGGAAGGCGGCGTGCTGCGGCGCGAAGATGAGCCCGCGCTACCTCTTCGTGGAGGTGCTCTCGGGCGTGCTCGCGATCGCGATCGCGGAGCGCTTCATCGTGAGCGCAGAAGGCGCGACCAGCCTCGGGGCCGCGGGCCTCGAGACCGCGCTGTGGTTCGCGTTCGCGGGGGGGCTCGTGATCGCGACGTTCGTCGATCTCGAGTGGATGGAGATCCCCGACGAGGTCTCGATCGGCGGGACCGCGCTCGCGCTCGCGACCGCGATGTTCCGTCCGAGCGTGCCGCTCGAGGAGGTCGTGCTCGGCGCCGGCGCCGGGTACCTCGTGGTGCACCTGCTGCTCGTGTGGAGCTGGGAGCGCATCACCGGCGACCGCGGCATGGGCGAAGGCGACGCGAAGCTCGCGATGTTCATCGGCGCCTTCCTCGGCTGGCGCGGCGCGCTCTTCGCGCTCGTCGCCGGCTCGTTCCAGGGGATCATCGGCTACGTGATCGCGCGCGCGTCGGGCAGCCGCATCGGGCCGAGCCAGGATCATCCGCACGACGAGGACGTCGCGAAGACCGTCCCCGAGGCAGCGCCCCCCGTGGGCACGGATGCGGAGCCCGACGCGGGCACGGACGCAGCGCCCCCCGTGGGCACGGATGCGGAGCCCGGCGACGAGCCCCGTGCGAGCCGCAAGATCCCCTTCGGGCCCTTCCTCGCCCTCGGCGCGATCGAGTTCCTCTTCTTCGGCAACGCGATCGTCGACTGGTATCTGTCGCTCTTCGAGTGACGCGTCAGAGGCTGTCGATCCGCTACTCCTGCCGACTCATCAGTCGATCGTCACGATGCGATGCACCGTGACCACGTCGCTCTCCGCTACCCCGGTGTCGGCGATCGCATGCGCGCCGGGACCGGTCACGATCTCGAGCGGCGTGTCGTCGGCGCGCCCCGCCCGACGCGCGCCGATCATCGTCGGCTCGTCGTCCTCGAACGCCGCCGTGGTCGCCGCGATCACCTCGGGCGGCACCGAGATCGGCCCCGGCAGCGATCGCCGCGCGTCCTGGGCCGTGCGCAGCGTCGAGCTGTCGCGACGGACCGTCGCCTCACCCGCCAGCGGCGCGCGTCCCTCGGCGAGCATCCCCTCGATCTCCGCGATCCGCGCCGCGATCGCCGCACGATCCGGGTGGCGCTTCAGGATCGCCTGATAGATCGACAGCGCACGCTCGGCGCGCCCGCTCCGCAGCAAGAGCTCGGCCTCCTGCTCGGGCCGGATCACGTCGGTCGCGACCTCCTCGTCCCACTCGTTCGCCGCGCTCGCCCGCACCGGCGACTTGGTCGGCGTGCCCGACGCCCAGCCCGCTGCGGCCGGTCGGGCGTTGCGCTTGTCGAGCCAGCCGATCGGTGTGCTCGACGTCGGCCCGTCGCTCCCGGACATCGCCACGTGCAGGTCGGAGGAGACGTGCAGGTCGGAGGAGACCTGCAGGTCGGAGGAGACGGCGGTCGGATCGATCGCACGACGTAGCGTCGAGACGTCGCTCAGCCGCTCGCTCGCGAGGCTGTCGTTCGCCTGCTCGAGGACCAGGCGCCGGAACCCACGCTCCGCCTCGGCGACGTTGCCCATGCGCAGGTGGAAGAGCGCGAGGCCGTGGCCGCCGATCGGCATCGTGCTCGCGATGCGACCGGCGTGTGGCTCCTCCATCAGCCGCTCGGTCGCGGCCACGATGCGCGCGAGCACCGCGACGATCGCCGCGGCGCCGTCGTCCTGCGGCGCGCCGCGCGCG
>JALYRN010000298.1 GCA_030855295.1 Myxococcota bacterium
GCTCGGCGTCCTCGGCGGCGCGCCGCGCCTCGTCGGTCTGGGCCTGGGCCGCGGCGTCGCGCTGGCGCTGCTCCTCGAGGCCGCGCTCCATCGCGGCGAGGCGCGCCTCGAGGTGCTCGCGGTCGGAGATGTCCTGCACGCCGGTGAGGTAGCCGCGCAGCGTGCGGATCGCGTTCGCGTCGTCGCGGGCGTCGCGGTACGCGAGGTACGCGTTGTAGAGGAGCTGAGCGCGGCCCGAGAGCCCGAACGCACGCTCGAACTCGGTGGCGGCCTGGGCGAAGCGGCCCTGCTCGTAGTGCTGGCGACCGAGCCGGAAGGCGCCGCGCGCGCGCTCGTCGTCCATGTCCTGCTCGCTGGTGGTGGCCTGCGACATCGACTCCTCGGGCGCCGGCTCCTGCGCGCTCGCGGGCGTCACCGTGGCGAGCACGGCGAGCGATGCGACCACCGCAGGCCAGAGAATCGTTCCGGTTCGTCGATGCAAAGCTCCTCCGTGCGCGCCGTCGGCGCAGCATCGCGCGATGCTACTCCGAAGCGTTCCTCCTCGTCGCGTTCGCGCCATCGCCCCGGAGGGTTACGTGCGAGTGGCGCGTTCGGATCCACACCTCGCAGCGCGGTCGCTTGGCACCCGTCGTGCCGGGAAGCTACACCGCCAGCATGTCTTCTCGCGGAATGTGCGCGCTGGTGGCCGTGGCTCTGACGTGGTCGTTGCCAGCGTGCACGACGCGCGCACCGAGCGACGCGGTCGACGCGAGCTTCTTCGGCGAGGTCGACGCGTTCGTCCCGCCGGACGCGCCGCCGACCGACGCGCCCCGCGTCGACGGAGGGCCGAGCGTGTCCGACGTGCTCATCTACGCGCACTCGCGCGACACGCTCTTCACCTTCTCGCCGTTCACCGAGACCGTGGAGACGATCGGGGTGTTCACGCTGCCGGGCGGTGAGCCCGCCCCCTACATGCTCGATCTCGCGGTGAACGCCGACGGCGACGTCTACACCAGCAGCGACGAGGCGCTGTACCGCGTGGACCCCGAGACGGCGATCGCCACGCTGGTCGGGCAGTTCGAGATCGCGCCCGAGCAGCTCTTCGCGCTCGTGTTCCTCGGTGCAGGCGAGCTCCGCGCCGCCGAGACGCTGATCGGCGCCACCAACGAGGGCGTGTACTACGAGGTCGACCCGGCGAACGCGCGCACGACGATGCTCGCGCGGTATCCCGGCGACTGGCGGTCGAGCGGCGACCTCGTCTCGGTCGACGGCCTCGGCACGTTCGCGACGCTGCGCGATCCCGATCGGACCGACACCGACTTCCTGGCGCGCATCGCGTTCCGACCCGACGGGACGAGCTCGCTGACGGTGCTCGGCGAGATCGGCTACCGGCAGATCTTCGGGCTCGGCTACTGGGGTCGCGCGCTCTACGGCTTCTCGAACGCCGGAGAGCTCGTCGAGATCGATCGCGAGACCGGACGGGGATCGATCGCGGTCACCGACACCGGCACGACGCAGTTCTGGGGGGCCGGCGTGACGACGCAGGCGCCCGTGCTGTTCTGATCGTTCGCCGACTCGAGCGAGTCACTCGGGACCGGGGCAGCGCCACTCGACGCCGACGCGACGAAGCCGCGGGGCGCCGGTCCGAGCGGACACCGTCAGCGTCGCGCGCACCTCGATCACGCCGCCCTCGGGCAGCGCGAGCTCGAACGGCGCCGGGTCCTCGGGCAGCTCACCCAGCACCACCCATGGTGCGGCGCCGAGCGCGTCGAACGTCGCCGCGTGGCGCACCTCGAACCGGACGCGCCCTCGCGTCCCGAGATCCGCGGCGACGTGCACGCGTGACCACCGCGTCGGCTCGCCGGCGCCGCAGCCCTCGAACGCGCGCGTCGCGCTCCCCTCGGGCACGAATTCCCCGCGCAGCTCTCCGCCCGTCGGATCACCCTGGCTGTGCGGCGCGAGCCCGACGCCGACCTGCGCGCTCGGCACACCGGTCGCCGCATCGATGCGCGTCGCGACGCCGACGCCCTCCGGTCCGCCGCTGCTGCTGATCGCCCAGACGTGACCGAGCCCGTCGGCGCCCATGCCGATCGTCTCGAGCGGCGCGGTCCCGTCGCTCGCGATCGAGCGCGACGCCAGCTGCATCCGCAGCGGCGCGACCGTCAGCCGCGAGATGCTCCCTCCCGTGTGCGCGACCCAGAGGTCGTCGCCCGCGAACGTCGCGCCCCGCGGGGACTCGGGCACCGCGAGTGTCGTGAAGCGCTCGGTCTGCGGATCGTGCAGCGTCACCCGATCACACGAGAACCCGGTCATCGCGATGCGCCCCTCGGCGTCGATCGCGAGCCCGTAGAGCAGCCAGCACGCGAGCGGCACGGGCGTGACGCGCACCTCCGGCGGCTCGACGCTCGGATCGATCCGCGCGAGCAGTCCGTCGCGCGCGATCGCCCAGAGCCGCCCCCACGGATCGAACGCGGCCGAGTAGGGCGAGAATCCCGGCGTCTCGACGCGCTGCTTCACGTCGCCGGTCAGCCCGTCGAGCTCGACGAACGCCTGGCCGTCGTGCAGCCCGATCCACGCATCGCCGCCCGACGCGCCATCGAGCCCGCGATCGCCGTCGATCGCGATCGCGCGCGCGATCTCGCGCTCGGCGCCGACGGGGACGCTCGCGAGCACGCACTCGTCCTGCCCCCACGCGCGCAGATCGTCCGGTCCGCTCGAGGTCTCGACGACGCCGTCGAGGTCGCGATCGACGCAGCGCTCGGGCGTGCCCGCGAACCGCACCGCGCTCGAGATCCCTTCGAACGCGCGGTTCGCGATCCATGCATCGCCGTTCCAGTCGACCGCGACCCGGCTCGGCTCGAGCGCGACGGCGCCGTCTCGATCTCCGGTCGCGTAGCGCGCGGTCTCGATCGCGCTCGCGGCGTCGATGCGCGACGCAGTGCCATCGGCGCTGTTGGCGACCCACACCGTCGCGCTCGCGCGCTCGACGCGCGCCAGCGTCAGCTCGCCGGCGTGCGTGATCGCGAGGCTCGGCGCGTCCTCCTCGAAGGGCTCGCCCCAGAGCTCGCCCGTACACGCCGCGGTGCATCCGCCGCACGGGCTGCGCACGCCCTCGTCCGAGCGTCCGTCGCAGTCTTGATCCGCGCCGTCGCAGCGCTCGGCGCGCGGTGCCTGCGAGCCGTCGCAGAGCCCCCATCGTCCCGCCACGCAGCGCGCGCGACCGGGCGTGCAGAGCCCGACCCCGGCGGCCTCCGGCGGGCCCGCGAAGCAGTTGGTCACGCTGCCGATCAAGCACGGGCACCCAGTGGAGCTGGGATCGAGCTCGCAGTCCGGCGCCGGCTCGGCATCGCAGTCGATCCCGCGCGCCGCGTTGTCGTCGTCGCAGTCGGGACCGGCCGCGCAGCCCTCGCCGAGCCCATCGAGATCACGATCGACACACGTCGCCGTCGCGTCGCACCCCCCTCCGAGCGCGACCACCAGCGACGCTGCGATCGCGAGCCGGGACGCGCGCATCTCCCGCCCAGCATAGACAAAGATGCGCACGACGACCCGTCATTGTGCGGGATCGGGCGCGCCGGGCACCTCTTTCGCGCGCGGTCTGGGGCTGCTACCACCGCTCGACGTGCACATCGTCGTCACCGGCGCGACCGGATTCATCGGCGGCGCGATCGCGCGCCGTCTGCTCGAGCGCGAGCATCGCGTCTCGGTGCTCGTGCGCGATCCCGAGGCCGCGAGCGTCGCCGAGCTGCGCTCGCGCGGCGTGACGATCGCGAAGGGGTCGATCCTCGATCCGAACACGATCGCCGCGGCGTCGAAGGGTGCCGACGTGATGATCCACGCGGCGGGCATCGCGTCACCGCGCGCGTCCGCTCGCGCGCTGCGCTGGACGACGATCGCGGGCACCGAGAACGTGCTCGCCGCCGCGCGCCACGCCGAGCTCGAGCGCGTCGTGATCATCTCGAGCGCCGACGTCACGCTCGCCAACGTCGATCGCGTGCACTGGGACGAGAAGCGCGATCTCGCGGAGCTCCCGATCGGCGCGCGCGCGCGCGCGCTGCGGCTGGCCGAAGAGATCGCGCTCACCAGCAGCGACGAGACGCTCTCGGTCTGCGCGCTGCGGCCGGGGCTGGTGTGGGGGCCGGGCGATCTCTCGATGCTGCCGTCGCTGATCCGCGAGGCGCGCGCGGGCGGCATCCGCATGTACGGCGACGGCCGGAACCTCGTCGCGACGACGTACGTCGAGACGCTCGCCGATGCCGCGATCGCCGCGGCGAAGTCGCCGAGCGCGCCGTCGCACGCGTACTACATCGGCGATCCGGAATTCCTCGAGCTGCGGGAGTTCCTGCAGCTCCTCACGAAGTCGCTCGCGCTGCCGGCGCCCCGCACCGGACCGCCCTTCGCGCTCTCGTATCCGATGGCGGTGCTGCGTGCGGGCCGCGGCGACGGACCTCTGCCGGAGGAGATCGTTCGTCGCGCGCGCAGCACGCTGTTCGACGTGCAGAAGGCGATCGCGGATCTCGACTTCCGAGCGGAGATCGCGGTCGACGAGGGGATGAAGCGCCTGGCGCGCTGGGCCGAAGAGCTCGGCGGCCCGGACGCGATCGTCGCGGGCGCGCGTGCGCTGCCGGACGACGCTGCCCTCGAGCGCGAGGCGCTCGCGGCGGGCGGCTAGGCGCCCAGGTCGGCTCGCAAGCGGTCGGCTCGCAAGCGGTCAGGCTCGCAAGCGGTCGGCTCGCAAGCGGTCAGCTACCCGAGCTGAGGGCCCCGCCACACGCTGGGCACCGCGACTGTTGCTCCCTTCCGGGCCTGGCAGGATTAGCGGGCCAGCGTTGGCGAGACCAAGGGCCGAGCCGAAGCTCGGACGCGCGATTCCTAGTACGGCCGTCCGACGTCGGCAAGGCCTGAGAGGGGCAACGAGAACGGAGAGGGCGGGATTCGAACCCGCGGTACCATTTCTGGTACACACGATTTCCAATCGTGCACCTTCGGCCGCTCGGTCACCCCTCCTGGGTCCATGCTGAGAAAGAGCGCGATTCCAGCCCGCGCGATCCCAGGAGACGCCGGAGGTCCGTTGATGCGGAAGCCGGAGCACCCAGGACTGCGCGAGCGTGCGGTCCCTGGGGGACCGGTGGTGCTCGCTGCGTTAGCGGAGAGCGTGGGATTCGAACCCACGGTACCGTTGCCGGTACTCTTGATTTCGAATCAAGCGCCTTCGACCACTCGGCCAGCTCTCCGCCGGCGGTTGTAGCGTAAGAGGGACGGGTGTCAACGATTTCTGCGGGGGCGGATCGCAGCGAGCGCGAGGGCCGCGACGAGCACGGCGATGCCGCCCTCATGGCCGCCCGCGACCGAGCAGCCGGCGCATCCGCCGCGCGGCGCGAGCTCCTGTCGAGGCTGCGGCTCGCTCTCCTCCGGCTCGCGGTCCTCGATGTCGACGGGGATCACGCCCGAGCCGAGCGCGAGGCGCTCTTCGCTCGCGTCCTCCATCGGGCGCGTCCCGCCGCAGAGCGACGCGACGAGCGCACCGTCGTCGTCGCGCGACGCGAGCACGAGGTACGAGCGTCCGACCTCGAACGACACACCGCACATCGACTCGAGCGCTGGCGTGAGCACGACGACGTGCTCGGAATTCGCCTCGCGCCACGTCTGCACCACATCGAGGTGAGCGCGCAGCATGCCGTCGACCGGCTCGACCGACGCGACGCGCGCCTCGAAGATCGCGTCCGCGCCGGCGACGAGCTGCTCGAAAGGCACTGCCGCGCACGAGCACGCGAGCGCGCGTGGAGCGAGGATCAGAGTGATCGCGAGCGCGATCGCGAGCGTCGCGACGAGGCGCTTCATCGGCGGGAGCATAGCCCCTCCGCATCGATTGACACGCACAGGGACGGCGGCTAATAACGCCGTTCCCGCCGACCAGCGGGAGCGGCGGCTGCGCTGCCGCCGGAGAGGTGGCCGAGTGGTCGAAGGCACGCGCTTGCTAAGCGCGCGTACTCCAAAAGGGTACCGCGGGTTCGAATCCCGCCCTCTCCGTCTCTGGTGATCGACGCTCTTGACGAGCGCCGATCGCCGGCTAGAGTTCGCGCCCTCTGGAGCCATAGCTCAGCTGGATAGAGCACTGGTCTACGGAACCAGTTGTCGGAGGTTCGAATCCTCCTGGCTCCGTTGGGCCCTGAGGAGGAACTCCTCAGGGCCCAACCTTTTTTGCCTGGGGCTCCGCCCCAGACCCGGCCGCTTCGCGTTTCGGCGGGGGGCCCTACGCCCCCGCCGATCTCGCCGGCGGGCCAGTCTCGAGAACGCGCGCGCTCGGCCTCGGGTGCGCGCCGATCTCGAGGACGTGCTCCGCCTCGGGTGCGGGCTGATCTCGAGGACGCGCTCGGCCTCGGGTGCGAGCTGGAGTCGGGCGCCCGTGTCGGGCGGTGGTACACCTGCGGAACTTGGGCGACGACGCAGAGCACGAGGAGGCGCCGCTCGATCCGTCGGCGGCGCCGCAGACGCCGGTCGCTCCGGCGCTGCCGGAGTCCGAGCTGACGCAGCACGCATCGTTCATGCGCGAGGCGGTGGCCGAGGCGCGCGCGGCCGAGGCGCGCGGCGAGGTGCCGGTCGGCTGCGTGATCGTGGTCGGTGACCGCGTGATCAGCCGCGGGCACAACCTGCGCGAGACGAGCCAGGATCCCACCGCGCACGCGGAGATGATCGCCCTGCGCGATGCCGCAAGCGCGCTCGGCAGCTGGCGCCTCGAGGGCGCGACCGTCTACGTGACGCTCGAGCCCTGCCCGATGTGCGCCGGCGCGCTCGTCAACGCGCGCGTCGCCCGCGTCGTCTACGGCGCCGCCGACCCGAAGGCGGGCGCGACGACCACGCTCTACGCGATCGGCTCCGACGCGCGCCTCAACCACCGCTTCGCGCTCGTGCCCGGCGTGCTCGCGAGCGAGTGCGGCGCGCTGCTCTCGGACTTCTTCGCGCGCATCCGCGCGGCTCGCCGCGCGCGCTCGGTCCCGCCCGATCAGGAGCCCGCGGCGTAGAGCACGCAGACCTTGTCGGCCTCGCAGCCCTCGAGCGAGATCGCGACCGAGCGCGCGTCCGACTCGTCCGAGATCGTCAGCACTTCCGGCGTCGGCTGCATGCGCCGGGTCGGCACGCGCACCACCCCCGGCACCGGCCCCAGCTCCTCGCCGCTCAGCAGGTGCGCCGTGCCCTGACCGTCGTAGCGCACGTACACCATGATGTCGGGACGCTGCGAGCGCGCGAGATCGATCGTGTGCACGCGCCCCGCTTCTCGCGTCAGCTCGACCAGCCGCTCGGCGCGGATCATCTGCGGCTGGTGCAGCGGCGCGAGCGCGACCAGCGGCTCGCCCGTCAGCTGGTGCGCCTCGAGCCGGAGCGGCGGCGTGCCGAGCTCTCGCGGCCCCAGGAAAAGACGCAGGCCGGGCGTGCTCGACTGCAGGATCACCTCCGACGGCACCGGCTGCAGCGGCGGCGCCGTCGCCGCGGGCGCCGCGGGCGTGGCTGCGCCGCTGCGGAGGAGCGTCCAGCCG
>JALYRN010001197.1 GCA_030855295.1 Myxococcota bacterium
GCGCCATCGTGCGCGCGCCGCATCCGAGCACGACGTCGGCCTGGGGCGCATGCGCGCCCGCGTGCTCGACCGCACGGTGGCACTCGACGCAGATCGCACCCGATCCCAGGCCGCGCGCCGGTGCGCCCGAGACGGCGACGGCGTTCTCGTAGACGCGGAGGCCGAGGCCGTCCGGGGTGCGTTCGTCGTGGCACGGCGTGCACTCCGACGACGCGCTCGTGCCGGTGATCGACGCGGTCGGTGTGCCTGGAAGCGGCGTCGCATGTGCCGCCGCGAAGTCGCTCCCGTCGTGGCAGGCCGCGCACTCGGCTCTCTCGATCGCGCCTCCCGACGAGAGCTCGGCGCCATCGAAGGTCATCGTCCCGAGCGCCCACTGCTCGCGCGCGCCCCACGGCGTCGCCGTGTCCAACGACGCGACATCGTGCGCGGGCGTATCGCCGTCGAGCACATCGCCGTCGAAATCGATCTCCGGCTCGCGCACGCCTCGCACCAGCCAACGCTCGAGATCGAGATCGTCGATCCAGCGCAGCACGGCATCGGGGTCGTGCGGGCCCTGGTCGTCCCACGCGACCTCGCGACCGCACGCCAGGTCGCGCTCGTCACCTCCACACGCGACGAGCTCGAGCACGATCGAGGCGTTCTCGTCGACGCGCACGTCGACGCGCGTGCGACCGTCGACACGTCCCGCGGCGCTCGCGCGTATCTCGCGCGCCTCGCCGCTCGAGAGCGTCAGCGTGAACCGCCCATCCGCGTCGGTGCGCGTCGCCGAGCCGTCCTGCGCGACCACCCGCGCGCCTGGAATCGCGAGCCCCGTGCGCGCATCGACGACGAGCCCGCTGACCTCGGCGTGCGCGGACGATCCGCAGCCCGCGATCAGCGCGATCGTGCTGATCACGGCGGGCATCTTGCGGGTCTTGCGGACCACGGGGCGCACCCTATCACGCGCTGCTCGGGTGGACAGGAGGAAAGGGCGCGCGGCGCGGGGGGTAACGAACGTGCTACGTCGGCGCGCGCGCAGCGAGCCGCGCTATCCTCTCCGGCGTGATGCGGAGGCTTCGGCGAACGGCGCAGATCGCGCTCGTGATCGCGCTCGTGCTGCCCGCGACGTGGTCGCTCGCGAGCCCCCTCGCGCGCGCGTACGAGCGCGGCACCGTCGAGGGCGATCCTTCGACGCCGCTGGCCTGGACCGTGCGCGAGCTCAGCGTTCGGATCGCCTACGACACGTCGGAGGACGTCTCCTCGACCGACGTGCGCGCCACGCTCGGCCGCTCGCTCGCGAGCTGGACGGGCGCGGGCGCCTGCACCGACATCGTGCTCTTCGACGAGGGCGCGCCGAGCGCGCTGCGCACGAACTTGATGGGCGGAGCCCACGACGGCGAGAACCGCATCGTGTTCCGTGAGGACGCGTGGCCGATCGATCTCGGCCCCGATACGCTCGCGATCACGACGCTGGTGTATCGACGGAGCACCGGCCAGATCCTCGACGCCGACATCGATCTCAACGCAGTCGACCTCGTGTGGTCGATCGCCCCGGAGCCGGCGCTCGGCGCGACCGATCTCGAGAACACGGCGACCCACGAGATCGGACACCTGCTCGGGTTCGCGCACGTGCCGGACCGCGAGGCGACGATGTTCGCGCGCAGCGATCCCGGCGACGTCGCGAAGCGTGATCTCTCGCCCGACGACGTGCTGGCCGTGTGCGAGGTCTATCCCGCGGGCCGGCGCACGCCGGGCGGCACCGGCGCTCGGCCGCCGCTCACGTCGGGGTGTGCTGCCGGTGCCGCGCGCGTTCCCGCGCACGCGCTGATCGCGGCGCTCGGGCTGGCGCTCGTGATCACCGCAGCTCGCCGGCGTCGAGGATCCTGACGAGCGCCTCGAGCAGCTCGCGCGGGCGGAACGGCTTGCGGAGCCAGGTCGCGTTCGCCGGCAGCGTCCAGCCGAGCTCGTCCTGGCTCGCCGCCGAGAGGAACACGATCGGAATCGTGGCGCCGCGCTCGCACGCACGCACCGCGAGCGCGAACGCGAGGCCCGTCGTCGTGGGCATCATCGCGTCGACGATCGCGAGATCGAAGTGCTCGGCGTCGATCATCGCGAGCGCCTCGTCCGGCACCTCGACGATGCGCACGTCGCCGCGCCCCATCGTCCCGAGCGTCAGCGCGAGCAGCTTGCGCGTCGACAGGTCGTCGTCGAGCGCCAGCAGCCTCCGCCCGGCGAGCGTCGGGATCGCGATCGCCGCCGGCGTCGGCGGCCCAGCCGAGCGGGCCGGTGC
>JALYRN010001198.1 GCA_030855295.1 Myxococcota bacterium
CGCCGAGCCCGTGCCGACGCGACGGCGCGCGCGGCCGCGCGACGAGCTCGCGCATCCGGGCGGCATCGGCGTGCGCCTCCCCGATCCGCCGTTCCGCCGGTGGCAGATCTCGATCCAGACCGAGGCGGTGATCGGGACGACGCAGGGCTCGTTCTACAATCACCTCGCGGGCGTGCGGCTCGACTTCCGCGTCACGCGCGATCTGATCTTCGGCGCGTACCTGGGCTACGCGAACCTGCAGGGGCGCAACGATCGCGCGCACAACCTGCTGCTGATGATCCAGGGCGAGCAGCGCATCCGCCTCGGGCCGACGATCGATCTGACGATCCCGCTGCGCGTCGCGGTCGGCTACCTGCCGTTCAACGGTCCGGTGATCCGGCTCTCGGCGGGGCTCAACTACGCGCTGTCGGAGGACTTCGAGATCGGCGTCGATCTCGTCGCGCCGACGTTCTGGATCCTGCCCGACGACTTCGCGGTCTCGCTCGACATCGGGCTCGAGGCCACCTACCGCTTCCCGTGACCGTGGTCGCGGATCGGCGGGCCCGGATTCCGGTACCCTCGCCGGCATGGCGACCCGCTGTGCTCGAACGCGATCCACGATCGCCCTGATCGCCGCGTGCGTGATCGCGGGCTGCGGCGAGAGCCCCGAGGAGCCGCGCGACGCCGGGACCGACGTCTACTTCCCGCCGCGCGACGCGGGGACCGACGCGGGCCCTCCGGACCGCACCGCGTTCTGTGATCCCGCTGCGGGCGCGCCCGGTCCCTACCCCGCGCCCGACGCATTCCCGGCACCGCGCGGCCCCGGCGTGCCCGCGCGCACGTTCGAGGAGAGCGAGCTCGGGACCATCTGCGCGTACCTCGATGCCGGCGAAGCGG
The DNA here is from genome assembly GCA_030855295.1 of Myxococcota bacterium. Lineage (GTDB taxonomy): Bacteria > Myxococcota_A > Polyangia > Polyangiales > Sandaracinaceae > Sandaracinus. The sequence goes on from JALYRN010001198.1 coordinate 877, forward strand.
ACGTCAGCGATCACCACAACCTGCTCGTGATGTACGACGGCTATCTGCTCATGCCGTTCGCGCCCGAGTTCGGCCGCGGCGGGCTCGCGCTCTACGACATCTCGGATCCGTGCGCGCCGGAGCTCGTCGGCACCGGCTTGTCGGAGACCATCCGCGAGTCGCACTCGATCGGGTTCTCGTCGCACGGCGGCCGCTGGGCGGTCGTGAACCAGATGGGGCGCGCGCTCTCGGTCGGGCGCGGCGGAATCCAGTTCTGGGATGTCGCCGACGCGACGGCGCCCGAGGCGGTCGCCGACCTCGAGGTGCCGGGCTTCCTCTATCCCGACGCGTACGCGCGCGTGACGCTGAGCGTGTTCTGGCAGGTGCCGTACGTGTACGTCGCGGCGGCGGACAACGGCGTGTTCATCGTCGACGCGACCGATCCGCGCACGCCGGTGCTGGTCGGACAGCACGTCTTCGAGCCGGTGATGCGCGCCGGGCAGATCCAGGCGATCGGCAACCTGCTGATCGTCACGGCGGCCGAGGGCGCGCGCACGGTGCTGCTCGACATCTCGGAGCCCGAGCACCCGCAGCCGATCCCGGGCGGCGACTTCCTGGCGGTCGACGGAGACGGCCTCTCGCCCGAGGCGTACTTCACGACCGCGAGCGGCGGCTACGTCTGGTACGCGCTCAAGGACATGGGCGGCGGGCTGATGGTGGTCGACATCCAGGATCCGTCGGCGCCGTCGTTCGCCGGCGATCTCCGGAGCGGCGGCAACGGCGGCTACGTGTTCCTGCACGAGCAGTACGCGTTCGTCGGCGAGTCGAGCGTCGCGCGGGTCTACGACGTGTCGGATCTGTCGGACATCCAGATCGTGAGCGAGCTCGATCTGATCGGGGATCTCGACACCGTGGTGCCAGTGGGGAACCTCGCGGTGCTGAGCGTCGACGCCGAGGCGGAGCCCGATCGCGGCAGCGCGATCGCGCCGTGGCGCGCCGAGCCCGACGGCACCGCGCCGCACGTGACGTGGGCGTGGCCGGTGGCGGGCGCGAGCGCGCTGGCGCCGACCTCGCGCTTCGGCGTGACGTTCGACGAGATGATCGAGGTGCACAGCGCCTGGGAGGGCTCGGTGCGGCTCTACCGCGCGGGCGGCACGCCCGACGAGGGGCGCGTCGCGGGCGTCGTCAGCGCGCAGGAGACGATCGTGACGTTCACGCCGTACTGCCCGCTCGAGCCGGGCGAGTACGTGCTCGAGATCCCCGCCGGCGGGGTGCGCGACGTCTCGGGGAACGCCGTGACCGAGGCGTTCACCGCGACGTTCACGGTGGGCGCGCCGTGAGGCACCGCGCGCTCGCCGCGATCGCGCTCGCGTGCATCGCGTGCGGCGGGCCGACGGCGGAGCTCGACGG
>JALYRN010000299.1 GCA_030855295.1 Myxococcota bacterium
CGCCACCTCGTGCTGCTCGGTGTCCGGCGCGACCCAGCGCGCGAGGCTCTGCGCGATCTCGCCGGGCGACGCTCGCTCCGTTCCGAGCGCATCGAGGATCGCGCGCACGAGCTCGGTCGTCGACGTCGTGCGCCGCGCGCGATCACGCTCGAGCCCGCGCGCGATCGCGGCGTCGAGCGCGGGCGGCAGGTCGGGGAGCTCGCTCGACAGGCGCGGCACCGGATCGTGCAGCACCGCGCTGATCGTCGCCGCCTCCGAGTCGCGCCGGAAGAGCCGCCGCCCCGCGATCACCTCCCAGGCGACGACGGCCAGGCTCCACACGTCCGCGGTGCGATCGGCGCGCATGCCCGCGAGGATCTCGGGCGCGACGTACGCGAGGTGCCCCTTCATCTCGCCGGTCGTCGTGAGGAAGCTGCGATCCGCGTAGAGCGCGATCCCGAAGTCGAGGATCTTCGCGACGCCCCGCTCGGTCACGAGCACGTTCGACGGACACACGTCGCGATGGACGACGCTCAGCGGTCGGCCCACGTCGTCTTCCAGCTCGTGCGCGTGCTCGAGCCCGGCGGCGGCGTCTGCGACGATCGACAGCAGCACGCGCCGTAGCGCGCGCGCCTCGCTCGCCGGCACCGGGACGAGCTGCTCGATCGTGGCGGCGAGCGTCCGCCCCTCGAGCAGCTCCATCGCGATGTAGTACGTCCCGTCCTCCGAGCCGTAGTCGATCACCCGGCACACGTTCGGATGCCGTACCCGCGTCGCGATGCGCGCCTCGTGCAGGAAGAGCGACACGAAACGATCGTCGCCGCTCAGGTGCGGCAGCATCACCTTGACCGCGTAGCGCTCGCCGTCGTCGATCCCGCGCTTGCGCGCGACGTGGACCGCGCCCATCCCGCCGGTCCCGATCGGATCGAGCAGCGAGTACGCGCCCATCCGACGCTCGGGCTCGGAGCGCATCGCGTCGAAGCTCGCGGGCCCCATGGTACGGTCCACCCTGACACGACCATGGATCGAACGGCAACGTCGGCGGGCTCTGCGCGGAGGTCGGTGGTGCGTCCGGCAGCGACGCTCCGGTATGCAATCGGCGGGCGCACGCACGAGGCGCGCGTCGAGCGCTCGTGCGTGATCGGCAGCTCTCCCGACGCACAGGTCGTCGTCGACGCGCCGACCGTCTCGCGGCTGCACTGCGCGCTCGAGCCGCGCGCGGACGGCCTCTGGCTGCGCGACCTCGGCAGCCGGAACGGCACGTTCGCCGGCGGGATGCTGGTGCGCGAGGCGAGGCTCCCGGCGTCGGTGTACCTCCGCGTCGGCGACGTCGACATCGAGCTGCACCAAGACCAGGAAGGGCGCGAGCAGCCGCTGTGGCCGACCGATCAGTGGGGGCGCCTCGTCGGCCAGAGCGACGAGATGCGGCTCCTCTTCTCGCAGCTCGCGCGCGTCGCGCGGACCGACGCGACGGCGCTGATCCTGGGACCGACCGGGGTCGGCAAGGAGCTCGTGGTGCGGTCGATCCACGACGCGTCCGCGCGCGCGTCGGCTCCGTTCGTGACGTTCGACTGTGCCGCGGTGGCGCCGACGCTGGTCGAGGCCGAGCTCTTCGGGGTCGAGGCGGGTGCGTACACTGGCGCCGATCGCGCGCGACCCGGGCTCGCCGAGCTCGCGAACGGAGGAACGCTGTTCCTCGACGAGGTCGGCGAGCTGCCGCTCGAGCTCCAGCCGAAGCTGCTGCGATTGCTCGAGGATCGAACGGTGCGACGGCTCGGCGGGAGCGAGCTGCGCGCCGTCGACATCCGGATCCTCGCCGCGACGCATCGCGATCTCTCGTCGATGGTGACCGCGGGGTCGTTCCGCGCGGATCTGTTCTACCGGCTCGCGGTGCTCTCGGTCGCGGTCCCGCCGCTGGCCGCGCGCCGCGACGACATCCCGCTGCTGGTGCGCAAGCTGCTGCCGGGCGACGTCGATCCGCACCTGCGCGATGCGATCACCGAGGCGGCGTCGCGCCGCGCGTTCCCGGGCAACGTCCGCGAGCTGAAGGCCTACGTGGATCGCGCCACGCTGCTCGGGGTCGAGGCGGCCGAGTCGCTCGCGACGTCGCTGGTGCCGGCCGTCGACGTCGCGGATGCCGAGCTGCCGCCGGTCGACGTCACCCGTCCGTTCAAGGAGCTGCGCGCCGAGTGGGCCGATCTGCTGGAGCGCGCGTACTTCCGGCGGCTGATCGAGCAACGCGGGCGATCGCTCTCGGATCTCGCGGACGCCTCGGGGCTCGATCGCAGCTACATCTACCGGCTGCTGCGCAAACACAGCATGTGATCGCACGCCTGGCGCGGACTCGTGGACTCGAGTCCAACGCCTCGATGGCGCGTTGTCTCGAGGAAGCGGTCGCCCGGCCCCAGTGACCCTCCCGCGCGCGAAAATGCCGCGAATTCGGCAGCTCGCGCGCGGCACGAAGGTTGATGAGGGACGCCTTCGAGCGCCGCGAGGCGGAGGAGGCGAGCGATGGGTGCTGAAGCGAGATGGGCGATCCTGTGCGCGGTCACGAGCGCGCTGATGGGCTGCGCGGTGGGCGCCGACCTGAACGACGAGCTCGTCGACTCCGACGACGACGTGATCTCGACCGCGGCAGACCCGGAGATCTTCGCGCTCACCGGCGCGAAGTACGGAACGGTGTCGTGGACCGGCGGCGCGAACCTGACGGTGCGCAGCGGTCCAGGCGCGTCGCACGGCAGCATCGGGTCGATCCGCGAGGGGACGCGCGTGCGGATCGGCTGCCAGACGACGGGCACGTCGGTCGGCGGCAACACGGTATGGGACTACCTGCCCGACCACCGCGGATACGTCGCCGACTACTACATGAACACCGGCTACTCGAGCTGGATCACGGACCTCGCGCGCTGCGGCACCGAGCCGACGACCGGCGCGTGCGCCGACCTCGACTACCACGGTCTGTGCGACGGTGAGCGGCTGATCTGGTGCGAGGGCGGCACGCGGCGGAGCGTCGACTGCGCCTCGGACGGACGCGCCTGCGTGTGGGAGAGCGACGCGGTCGGATTCGACTGCGTCGCGGGCAGCGGCAGCGGCGGCACGGCGCCCAGCGGAACGCGACTGACGATCAGCCGGATCCTCGGCAATCGCTCGCACTACACGACCCAGCCGTTCGGTCACACCGCGTTCGCGGCGAGCCACGCGAGCTGGTACGCGTACTGTTACGAATACGGCCCGTGGACGCGGCCGATCCACTGCGCGATGGACGTCGGCGTCCCGCGCGGCACGCCGGTCTACGCCTCCGACGACGCGACGATCGTCCGCGCCGGCAGCGACTACTACGAGGACGCGTACACGCACGCGGGCGAGCTGCGCTTCCAGCTCGCGGACGGCACGCACGTCATCTACGGGCACCTCTCGCGCTTCGCGGTGTCCAACGGGCAGCGCGTCCGGCGCGGCGACGTGATCGGCTACACCGGCACGATGAACGGCGATCACCTGCACCTCGAGGTGCGGGTGCCCGATCGCAGCACGCGCAGCGGCTATCGCGCCGTCGATCCCTCGACGTTCTTCGGGCCCTGAGAGCTCGAGCGCGCCGCGCCACCCGATACGCGCCCATCCGCAACGACCCGCTGAGGAGGAACGGACCATGGAGCACGCGAGTCATGATCGGAGTCGATCGCAGTGGGCAATCGTGCTCGGCGCCGTCGCGCTGTGCGCGCTCGCGGGCTGCAGCAACGACGTCGCGCCCGCACCGGCGGGATCGTGGGTCGAGATCCTCGAGCTGCGCGAGTCGCCGGACGCGCTCGACGTCGAGCACCACGACGCATTCCAGCGCGTCGAGGTGCTCGCCGATCGGCTCGTGTTCACCTTCGACGGCGCCTCGCCGCTGCGCGTCCGGCACGTCGTCGCCGGCACGACCAGCGAGGGATACCTCCGCCGCATCGAGTCGCTGGGCGCGACGGCAGACGGCCGCGTCGAGGCGATGACGACCGACGCCGCGTTCCCCGAGTACTACGAGCGGCTCCACTTCCTGTTCCACTACCGCCCGCGCCGGCTCGAGGAGGGCGGCTCGGCGGAGATCGCGGGTCTCGCGACGGAGTCGCTGGTCTCCGGCTGCGAGGACGTCACGCCGTGCGATCTCAGTGGCGGTCAGAGCTTCGGCAGCGACACCGCCGGCTGCAGCTCGAGCTACGGCGCGAGCCTTCACGCGGGCCCGTTCGTCGAGACCGATCTGACGGCGGACTTCGAGTTCGATCACGGCATCGACGTCGACGGTCGCTGGGGCTGGCCGCCGGTGTCGGTCGACTTCGATCCCGACGCGTACTTCATCGTCGACGGCACCGTGCGCACCGGCGTGCGCCTGAGCGGGACCGCGAGCGCGCAGCTGTCCTGCAACGCCGACTTCGCGGCACTGCTCGGCGGCGGTCAGGCGCCCGAGATCACGCTCGCGGTCGTCACCGTCGGCCCGATCCCGATCACGCTCAGCGCGACGCCGATCCTGAACGGCGCGTTCGAAGCGACCGCCGACGTCGGCGAGTTCACGGCGGAGGCGGGCGCCCAGGCGAACGCACACGCCGAGTTCGGCCTGCTCGACGGCGAGCCGTACCACCCCGCCCCCGAGTTCACGTTCGACTCGTTCGCGACGGCGCAGACGGCCAACGCCGGCAGCATCTCGGCGCACGGCAGCATCACGGCGGGCGTGCAGCTGCGCCTCCAGGTCGGCTACGATTTCTCGGTCGATCCTGCCGACGTCGCGCTCGGCGCGGAGGGCACGGTCGATCTCACCGGCACGCTCGGCGTCGACTTCACCGCCGAGGCCGGGGGCTGCTCGTGGAACGTCGAGCTCCCGTGGTCGTGCGAGGCGGCGTTCGCGGTCGGCGTCGAGCTCGAGGCGGACGTCGAGGGCGTGGGCTTCGACTACTCGCGCGACGCGGACTGGCCGGCGGTGACGCTCGCGAGCGGCGCGCTTCCGTCGCGCGCGGGAACGCTGCCGTGGTGCGGCGGCGGGACGGCGACCTGCGAGAGCGGCGGCGTCACGTGCGTCGACGAGCTCCTCGACAACGGCGCGTGCGAGGGCGCGCAGGGCTTCCGCGCGTGTGAAGGAGGCCAGTTCCAGCACTGCACGTGCACGGCATCGGGATGGGCGAGCTGTGGCGCGTGCATGACGCCGTGATCGCGCGGTGAACGAAGAACGAGAGGAGGGCGTATGGAGTCGACGAGGACGGGAATCGCGAGCGCGGCGTGGATCGCGTGCGTGGGCATGCTGGGGGCGATGGCGAGCGGATGCGCGGCGGACGCATCGTCCGACGGCGACGTGCCGTGGGAGGACGGATTGCTCGGCGCCGACGCGCACGACGAGAAGGACGCGGCGGAGCTCGCCGGCGATCTCGGCACGACCAGCGCGGCGCTCACCTCGGCGAGCGGCGTCATCGCGTGGACCAGCGGGCAGGGGCTCGTCGTGCGGAGCGGCCCCGGCACCTCGCACGCGCGCGTCACCTGGCTCGCGGAGGGCACGCGACTGCGCATCACCTGCCAGACCAGCGGAACGTCGGTCGGCGGCAATGCGATCTGGGACTACGTGCCCGACCGCGGCGGCTACGTCGCCGACTACTTCATGAACACCGGATACGCGAGCTGGATCACCGGCCTTCCGCGCTGCGGAGCGGAGAGCGGCGGCACGGGCTCGGCGAGCGGCATCGTGTCGTGGACCGACGGCGACGGAGTGACGCTGCGTTCGGGACCGGGCACGCACTTCTCGAGCGCCGGCTGGCTCGCCGAAGGCACGCGCGCGTCGATCTCGTGTCAGCAGTCGGGCACGACGGTCGGCGGCAACTCGGTGTGGGACTACCTCCCTGCGCACCGCGGCTACGTCGCCGACGTCTACATGCGCACCGGCTCCTCGAGCTGGATCAGCGGCGTCCCGCGCTGCGCTGCGCCGACCGACGACGGCGGCGGCAGCGCGTCTACGTACGACGGCCCCGACCACTTCATCGCCGCGCGCGCGAGCCACATCGAGTCGCGGGGCGGCTCGCGCATCACGCACATCATCATCCACACGATGGAGGGCGGCTATCGGGGCTCGATCGGCTGGTTCCAGGATCCGGCGAACACGCGCCGGACCTCAGCGCACTTCCTGATCCGTTCCTCGGACGGCGAGATCACGCAGATGGTCCGCGAGTCCGACGCCGCGCGGCACATCGGCAGCTGGAACGCGTTCACGATCGGCATCGAGCACGAGGGCTTCATGTCCAACCCCGCGTGGTTCACCGACGCGATGTACCGCTCGAGCGCGCGCCTCGTCCGCCATCTCTGCGACGAGTACGGCATCCCGATCGACCGCGAGCACATCCTCGGCCACGGCGAGGTCCCCGGCGCCCTCACCAACGACCCCGGCCCCCACTGGGACTGGCCCCGCTACATTGCGCTCGTCCGCACCGGCGGCCGCTGACGCCGGCGCGGATCGAGAGCGCGGCGACCACGCGCGGGTCGCGCACGCGCCCACCGCTCGGCAGCGGCGGACCGCCCGGTCCCCCCGGGCGTCGAACGCCGTCCGGCTCGGGTCGTCATCGCGGAGCGACGGTGCGATGATCTCGAAGCGACGGGGGAGCCCGGATTCTCGCCGGGTTGCGTCGAGGACCAACGGTCGTGAGCAAGAGGTCGACCCGACGAGCACTGGCGCTCTGTCGCCCGCAAGGGTTCCTCTACGCGATCGGTGGAGCGTGGCGGTCCGAGGTCGAAGGACTGAAGCAGTCGCTCCACAGCGACGGTTACGCCGAGAACGCCTGGGCTGACGGTCCGGTGGGAAACCTCACGCGCCTCCTCGGTCTGGTGCCCTTCGCGCTGTCCGGGTACGTGGCGGGAAGCCTGCTCTCACTCTTCACGTCGAGCAGGGGACCCGGCTGGGGGGCGTGGCTGATCGTGCTCGCGATCCTCGCGCTCCCGACCACGGCGGTGGAAGCGAACCGTCGGCCTGGGAATTCCGTCTCACGTCATCGACCTCGGCGCGAGCTCACCGCTCGCCTCACAGCGCATCGTGCTGGTGGGAGGCTGGACCTTCCGACGAGCGTGAGCTCCTCGAGACAGCGAAGCACCGACGACGACTCGCGCCGATGGTCGCGGTGCGAGGGACATGAGCCGCGTAGGCTCGAGTTGTGTCTCGATCGCGTCAGTTCGAGCGTGCCAGTCCCGACTGGTGCGCATGCGGATGTTCGGGGCGACACCGGCTGCGGTCGAAGCGTTGGAGTCGGAGCTCGCTGAGCTGTCGGCGCATCTCGAGGCGGCGACGCATCGGCAGCTCTCGCTGATTCGTGAGCTCGAGCCGACCGGCATCTGGGCGCTGCACGGCGCGCGGTCGTTCGCCGGGTGGCTGAGCTGGCGCATCGGGCTCGCGCCCGGGGCGGCCCGCGAGAAGATCCGGGTCGCGCGCGCGCTGGGGAAGCTCGCGGCGATCGACGACGCGTTCCGCGCGGCGCGGCTCTCGTACTCGAAGGTGCGCGCGCTGACGCGCGTGGCC
>JALYRN010001199.1 GCA_030855295.1 Myxococcota bacterium
ACGTCGCGCGGGTCGCCGCCGGGTTCCGCCGCGGCGCCGCGCCGATCGTGTTGATCGGCTCGCGCGCGCTCGCGAGCGAGCTCGAGCGCATGCGCCCCGGCCGCGTGCTGCTCATCCGCCCGCGCTGACACGGTCGGTGAGCAGCGAGCACTCCCGCCGTCGGCTACCTCGGCTCGACGCCGAGCTGGGCGTAGAGGAACGCGAAGACGTCGGTGTACTCCTCGATCTCCTCGCTGAGCGCGGTGCCCATGCCGTGGCCCGAGGTGTCGCTGGTGCGCAGCAGGATCGGCGCGTCGCCGGCCTGGGCGGCCTGCAGGCGCGCCGTCATCTTGCGCGAGTGCCAGGGCTCGACGCGCGGATCGTTGGCGCCGGTCAGGAACAGCGTCGCGGGGTAGCTCGTGCCCTCCTGCACGTGGTGGTACGGCGAGTACGCGTGCAGCGCGCGGAACTGCGCCTCGTCCTGCACCGTGCCGAACTCCGTCACGTTGAACGCGCCGTTCGGCGAGAGCTCGACGCGCAGCATGTCGTAGATGCCGACGAACGAGACGACCGCGCGCACGAGCTCGGGGTGCTGCGTCATCGTCGCGCCCATCAGCAGGCCGCCGTTGCTGCCGCCGATGATCCCCAGGCGCTCGCGGCTCGTGTAGCCCTGATCGATCAGCTGCTGCAGCACGGCCGCGAAGTCGTCGAAGACGTTCTGCTTGTTCGTCAGGCTGCCGCCCTCGTGCCACGCCTCGCCGAGCTCCGCGCCGCCGCGCAGGTTCGCGACCACGAAGATCATCCCCTGCCCGAGATAGAGCTCGTTCAGCGCGCGGAAGCGCGGCTCGACGTTCACGCCGTAGCCGCCGTAGCCGTTCGCGACCAGCGCGTGCGAGCCGTCGAGCTCGATGCCGCGCGGCATGATGATGTTGAACGGCACGCGCGTTCCGTCGCGCGACGTCGCGAGCTCGCGGCGCACTTCCCACTGGCTCGAGTCGACCGGGCTCGTCTGCCGCAGCGCGGTCGCGGTGCTGGTGCCGGTGCTCGCGTCGAGCACCATCCACGCGGGCGGCTGCACGTACGACTCGACGCGGTAGAGCATGCGCTCGCCCGAGATCGGCACGAGCGCGCGCACCGCGCTGACCGGCGGCAGCTCGACCGCCGCCTGCGGCCGCCCGCGCAGATCGAAGACGCGCAGCTCGCTCGGGCCGCCGAGCTGGTAGGCGACCACGAGCCGGGTGCGCGTCGCGACCAGCATCGGCAGGCCCCAGAACTCCGAGACGATGCTGTCGGGCCCCTCGGGGACGACGACCGTCGCCCGCGCGAGGTCCAGGCGCGCGATCGGCACGCGCAGGATCTTCCCGCGCGGCGCCTCGTGGCGCGACACCACGTAGAGATCGTTCTGCGCGCCGAAGCTCGCCTGGACGACGTCGTCCTCGAAGCGCGCGAGCTGGCGCCAGGTGCCGTCGCGATCGCGCAGGTGGATCTCGAACTCGCCGCCGTCGCCCTTCTGCACCGACGCGAGCAGCCGCCCGCTCGCCTGGTCCATCTGGATCTGGATCTCCGCGATGCGCGGGAACTCGCGACCGATCTCGTAGCGATCGCCCTCGACCGGCGTGCCGAACGCGTGGAAGTAGAGCTGCTGGTAGAAGTCGAGATCCGCCTCGTCCTCGCGCTCTCCGGCGCGCGGATAGCGCGTGTAGAAGACGCCCGACGAGTCCGGCATCCACGCGAGATCACCGCCCGCGGTGCCGCCGTTCACGTGCTCGATGACCTCGTGCACCTGCGCGCCCGAGTCGACGTCGAAGAAGTGCACGTCGCCGCGCTCGCTGCCGCCGCGCGAGAGCGACACCGCGACGAGGCGCCCGTCGGGCGAGGGCTGGAACCAGTCGATCGCGACGCCGCCGCTGGCGTCGAGCGCGGTCGGATCGACGATCACGCGCGCCGAGTCCGGCTCGTCGGGCGAGCTCATCACGACGAGGAAGGGCTGCTCGCGGGGCGGGCGGTTCTCCATCGCGAACAGGCGCTCGCCGCGCTGCGCGAGGTCCCAGTGGCTGCGCGTCGGCGCCGCGAGGATCGCGCGGACGCGATCGCGGATGCGATCCACCGCGGGCAGGCCCTCGAGGTAGCGGCGGGCGTAGACGTTCTGCGCGGCGCTCCAGGCGCGCACCTCGGCGTCGGTCGGGTCCTCCAGCCACTGGTAGGGGTCCGCGACCTCGACGCCGTGGTGCGTCGTGACCACCGGGCGGACCTCGGCGAGCGGCGGTCCGCTCGGGGCGGGCG